>JAEUSQ010000017.1 GCA_016788705.1 Bacteroidetes Order II. bacterium | reverse complement strand
GAACCGCACCGTATAGGCCATATTCGGTTCCAATTGCGTGATGCCGTATCGGGTACTGGCTGTACTGGTTCCGGTGGCGCTCGAAAAGTAATAGTTCCCGTTGGCATCGGTGGTGGCGGTAGAAATCACCGTACCACTTTTCACCAGTTCCACCGTCACACCGGAAATGCCCGCCTCGCCAGCGTCTTGGATGCCGTCGTTATCGGTGTCTAACCATACACGGTTGCCGATCTCAATAGGGGACTCAGGAACGATCATTTCGAGATCTCCCAATCCATTGGCCTTACCAAAATCACCTATTGCATTTTGGTTATACAAGACATAGCCATTTGAACTGGCCCCATTGGTGGTGGACATGAGTTTGGTCCCGCCGGAAAAAATACTGGTAGTTGGGTTCATGTTGGTGAGCATAACTTGGGCTTGTCCAAACAAAACACCAATAGCGCCTTGGGAGGTCTCGGTATGGGTTGTGTTTTGGTTCTCTCCATTGAAAAACTCACCGTTACCAGGACCTTGGCCATTCGCTGTTCCACCGGATAATGATTGCCCATTGGACGTAAAACTTCCATTGCTTTCCATTGTGAAGGTATTCGTCGAGCAATTAATTCCGGCAATAATTAGATCTCCCGCTATTTGCGACGTTACTAAGTCGCTATATCCAGGATTACCCAAAAAACGATAATTCTGATGACCATATTGGTGGCCAAAGCGGTCGGTAAAGGCTAACATCATATCACCCCTATCGGTAAAGTCAAGGCCAGTAAGCATTGGTGAGGGACGTGCAATACCAAAAAAGTCATAGGCATTCTTAGACCATGGATACCAACGATCCTGCCCCGTATAGCTGGCCCCACTATTGGGTGTACCTCGGTTATAATTTAGTTGATGGGTAATGATTGGTGTGGATTGGAATGTCGCACTTGCCGTGGGGGTATCTAATTGAAATACATAAGCAAATAAATTACTGTTGCTATCGTCGGTTACGTTCTCGCCAGTGGCAACAGCGCCCACATAAAGTTTATCCCGATAAAATTTGAGTGCAAAGGGCCTCAATACACCATTGGTTACGGTTACACTGGGTAGCGCGTAGCTGGCAATGTCTGTGACATGTGTGGGGTTTTGTGGATCGTTTAAGGTCAGGCGATAGATTTTTCGGTCATACAAGTTGGCTGCAAAAAGAAAACGTCCGTCATCGCTGATGTCTAAATCACCCAACCCTACTTTACCCACTTGATCCATGGCTGCGGGATCGCGGCTGGGCTGGGTTTTATCTGCCAATAAACCCCGCTGGGCATTCGTTCCGACTACTCCCAAGCCAAGGGGTTGCCCAGTTAACGGGTCCGTTGATCCGAGATACGTGGCTTCGGCATTGGAGACAATATTGAACGAAGTGCCGGCTCCATATGCAGGGCAGCCAGAAGCGCATCGTGTGGGGGCAGCCGAAACCGTTGAAGGTGTGGACAATAATGCATTCGTGGGGCTATCGAAGTCAAAAAAGTTGGACGGGGTAAAAGAAGATGCTGTGGGAGAAAGGGCATAAATACCACCACTGCCCAAAACCCCTAATCCTACATGCCTTTTGATAAAGGCAGAAGTAAATATTTTTTCTGCCTGCTTGCTATAGGCTGTGCCCCAAGTGGCGCCCACGGTTGCCCCATTCAGGCGCTGTGCGGGGGTAGTGGTGCCCGTATTGTTGTAGGGAAAGCCGACAATCCAATCGTCACTCTGGGAAGTCCCACTAAGCAAGGGGTTACCGTTGGTGTGCACTGGAATCACAACGTTGGTATTTGCAGCCCCCGTATTGTAATTAGCGGGATTATATACCCCAAAGTTGACATTGGTGCTGTTCCCATTGACAAACTGAATGGATGTTCCGTAGGTGGTGCCACTCAGAGAAGCATAATCAACACCAGAGTTGACGCATCTTCCAGTGCTTGGCAATACAAACTCTACCCGAACCGCACCTGTGCCACATCCTGTTAAGGTGTAGTTGGGTGCAGTATTTCCAGACGTTGTGGCTGTACCACATGAAGTGCCAGAGGTGCCATAGGCCGTTACGGTTACGCCCGAGACCAACGGTTCATTGGTACCACGGGTTCCATTGCCGTCAAAGTCCCGGAAAACTGCTCCCGTCACCTGTCCATAAACCTGGCCTAAACCAATGAAAAAAAATAGAATAGGCAAGGTTGAAATCTGAAAAGGCGATCTAATTTGGACTTTGCGGACTCGACTGGGGGTAAGTAAATACATAATACATTGGGTATGGTTAAACATGTTGGTGATCATGTACAAACGGCATACCCTACTGTCACTCAAGGGGGCGATATTCAATGAAGTGGTGTTTTTATTAAACGAAGTGCATATTTGTCTTGGAAAAACAATTTAAAATTGAAAAATAATCCGTTTTAAAAAAGCAACCTAAAGTTGTCCAGAGAAACAAAATGTTTGAGTAGAGGTTTATTGAATCACCGCCATTTTTTTGATAAAAGTCTGCTTGTATGAACCGCCCTGTAACTTGCGCTGTCTTAGATGACGAAGCGCCTGCACGCCATTTGTTGTGTCAATACATTGCTATGCTTCCGCATCAATTAGAACTGATTGGTTCATTTGAAAACCCTGAAGCATTTCAAAAAGAACGTATTTTTAAGGAGGTTGAATTGCTCTTCTTAGATATTAGGATGCCCGGATATGATGGCTTTGAATTGTTAAATTTTATGCATAAACGGCCACAAGTGATTGTCATAACGGCCTATGATGAATATGCTCTGAAAGGCTATACGTTTAATTTGGTAGATTATATCCTTAAGCCAGCATCTTTTGAAAGATTTGCACAAGCGGTAAATAAAGCCGTTGAAATGATACAGTGGCAAAGTAATATTAATAATGAAGTAATGATAGAAAATGATTTTTTTTGGCTAAGGAGTGATAGAAAGCTACATAAAATATACTTGAATGACATTGAATATATTGAGTCGTCAAAGGAATTCTTAATCGTACATTTAACTAAGAGTAAGTTGATTATTCGTTTATCATTTAATCAGTTGTTTAAGTTACTTCCTGAAAATAGATTTATACAGATTCATAAGTCTTACGCGATTTCAATAGAAAAGATCAAATCCTTTAGTAAGACGGAAGTAGTAATCTCCAAAAAGACCCTACCCGTTGGGCAAAAGTTCAGAACGCGCTTTCTAGAACAGCTAAAAATAGAACCCGAAGGGCAACTTTCTTAAAATGGGTATTGTTTCTTAAAATGGGTATTGCCGAAAATTCTGGTTCTCGTTGCACTTTTTCCTTTCTTCGTTGCAAAAAAAGACCTACTGATTGAAAGCCTTCTTTCGGGGGTAATCTCTTGGCCTCAGGTAGGTATCATAGGAGGCAAATACAGGAGATAGCCGAAAATCCGCAAGAGTAGGCACGATTAATAACCAATTAGAAACATGAAAAACAATACCCACAACCTTCAAGAGTTTGCCATTTCCGATGAACAAGCCCACGATGTAAAAGGTGGTCTTTTGGTTCAGTTTACTGGAAAAGGGGTGCAGTTGGACTGGAATCAAACTGGTAGTTTGCAATTTGGCATTGGGGATGCCATCCGGTTTTCTATTCAAGATATCCGCAATTTCCGGAATACGCTGAACTCAACCGGACTCTTTGGAACCAATAGCATCTTCAAAAACTTGTTCTCACTGTTCAAAAAATAAGCATTTTACATGGTTAATCTGCACGGTGTGACAGCCCTTTGTCCCCTAAGGATAGAGGGCTTTAGTATCTCAAACAACAAAGTCATGAAAATTAACTCTTTTCAGCAAAATGCCCTTACCGAAATAGAAGCGAGCGAGATCAAGGGTGGCATTCACTTTCAACTAGACCGGAAAGGCATTCACTTAAACCTAAGTGACCCTTCAAAATTTACCTACCGCGTGAAGCCCCCTATTGGGTTTTTTATCCGAAACTGGGGTGCGCTTAGACCACATGTGAAAGCCATTAGCGGGGTCATGTTGAAGGAGTTGTTCCCAAATCCCTTTAAACTGTTTCGTTCGTATAAAGGCGAAATCAATTTAGGATCGGTATTGGGCAACTTATTCAATCCAACTTCCTGATATTTAACCCTCTCCTGAAATGAAATCTTTTCGGTTCACGGTGCTTTTTCTTTGGGGTTCCTCAATAACCCTTTTAGCACAAAATGTACATGGCGTGGTCTTAGACGGTGAAACTGGCCAGAGCATCCCCTTCGCGAATATAAGTCTAACATCTGGTCGGTTCATTACACAAGCCGACTCTTTAGGGCGATTTTTCTTTGCAGGTACACCCACGCAGATTGTGTGCAGCTTTCCTGGTTTTGAACCTACGATTCTGAAGGTGTCGGATACCGAAAAAAGCCTTCGTTGTGCATTAAGAAGTACCATTTGGTCGGTGGACATTACAGGGGAAAAGCATAAATTCGCCCCTCCTTTATCTACAAATTCTCTTCAGGTGAGCGACCTGGCGGGTGCGCCCACTGTTTTGGAGGCGGATATCTTCCGATCACTGCGTATGATACCCGGTGTCAAGCAATCGTCCGACTTCTCGAGTGGTCTCTACATCCGGGGTGGAAGCCCAGACCAAACACTCATCCTCTTAGATGGAGCAACGGTGTTTAATCCCAGTCATTTTTTTGGATTTTTTTCCGCTTTCAATCCCGAAGCCATTTCAACCGTGACGCTGCATAAAGGTGGTGCTCCTGCCTCTCTGGGGGGACGCATGGGAAGCGTCTTATCCTTAGAGAGTAAAGAGGGCGGAAAACCCGAAACCTCGGTTTCTTTGGGGCTGCTCAGTTTCAAAGGAAGTACGACAGGAAAATATAACCGTTTGCATTGGATGCTTGGCGGGAGGGTCTCTACCCTCAATCCGGTTTTAAACCTGTTGAACGATTCTAACACTGATATACCGGAAAAACTGGGCTTTAGAGACCTGAATTTGCGCTTAAAAATAGCCATTGGTCGCAAAACCTCGGTACACGTCACGCATTTTTCCAGCGAAGATGCCTTGAAAATGTCACTGCTAAATGGCTTAGGGTTGGATCTTTGGTACAAAAATGCACTTCAGGTGGCCGAAGCCCGGACTGTATATCAAAAAGGGAAACTGATTCGCCTCCGACTTACGCAATCGAGGTATCATGGCAAGCCAGTGGGTACATTGGGAGATACGGGTGCAAAGCGGGATAGTCGCGTACACGAAACAGGGGCAGAACTCAGTTGGATGTGGGAGCAGCCAAATGCCGCTTGGGAAGCAGGTCTTAAAACAACCCAAACCGATATGATTTGGCAAGATTGGTTTGCCGGAATATATGTTGAACTGCCGAATCACTCTGGAAGACAACTCTTGGGATACCTCCAACGAAACAGAAATTTTCCACATGGCTTCGGGGTGCAATGGGGAATCCGAACAACCCGAACAGCCGATGGCCATTTCTATCCAGAACCACGTGTGGTCATCCAAAAAGCACAAGGAGCATGGCAGCACGAAGTGGCGTATAACCGTTCTCACCAATGGCTCTCCTTGGTGTCGAATGAGGCATTCTCTGGCTTTGATGCTTGGTTGTTACTTCCCGAAGATAAATCTCCCTCTACCACCCAACAATTTTCCATCGGCACCAAATACCGACCCGACAAACAGGTGGAGATTCAGTTCGATGCTTATTATCGAAAGATGTCTCGGATATTTACCTTAGATCCGTTCTTGGCCGATTTAGGCAATAAACCCTATGCCGAATTATTGGTTTGGGGCGAAGGAAAAGCCAGAGGTTTGGAGATTCAGATACGCGCCAAAACCAATGAACGACTACAATGGAATGCGACTTATGTCTTAAGCCAAACGACTCGTCGGTTTGATGCCCTGAATAACGGTAGGTACTTTCAACCACGGTATAACCGATTACATGACCTTACCCTAAATGCTGCTTTTGACCTGAATAAGAAATGGCAAATTGGAACCTTCTTTACCTGGGCCAGCGGCCAGCCCTATACCCGACCAACGGGTTATGCCCAATTGCCCAATCCGTTTGGGACTACCTTTAATAATATCGGTGGGACTGTCTGGTTTTCTCCTGCGCTTAACAATAGCACCCTACCAGCTTATCATCGGTTAGACTTTAATGTCTCCAAAAGCAGCCTATCGAGGTGGGGGTTTTTAAAAAAATGGACCTGTAGTTTGTTTAATGTGTACAACCACCGAAATGTATGGTATTACACTTATAATATCCAAAAAACGGAACCCGGAAGAGTAGCTGTCCGTCAACTTCCTTTTATTCCTAACCTGTCGTTCCATGCGATTTTTTGATTTCATTTTTCGTTGGTGTTTGACCCTAACCATCGCAGTCCTTTCGGGATGTGATTCCGCTGCTCCATCTGAAACACGCCTGCCCCTTGTTGAAGCCTATCTTCAGGCAGAAGCGCCTTTCCCGCCTGTATCCGTGAGGGAGACCTTGTTTGTACACGAGGCCGTTTTTCCCGATACATATGTTCCTCCCAAAGCCCAAGTCAAGATCCACTTGATAGATAAAAACGGTCAGATTGAGGAAACCATTTTTTATGCCCTGTCATCCGAGGTGTCGGGTTCGTATCTTCCCACAAGCAGCCTTAAGACCGTACTACCAAATAGACAGTACCGCATTGAAGTAACGCTATTGGAACAAAACAAAATGATCACAGGAGAAACCGTCGTGCCGGATGTTTTGAGATTGGTTAATACAAATGGGAAAACGTTTCGGTACGAACAATCGCCTTCCTATCAAGCCACTATTAGCCCATGTAAAAAAGAACACGAGGCCAAGTGCCATTATATTTTTTCGGCAGAAAGTTTAGATGCGCAAGAGGATAGGGTTGTTCCCTTTTGGAAGCCCGGAAACAACCCCTTCAATCTGGATGAAACACCACATGTCTATTCTTCTCCGCTCTTTAATGAAGACAATTATGAGAAAGATATCACTGGTAACATTGTCATTAACATGCTATGGATTTCTATTACCCATTTTGGTAGAACAAGGGTCAATCTACACAACATAGATCAAAACATGGTGGATTTTTATCGCTCGCAATCCCAACAGCAGCAGCAATTTGGGCGTTTTGGGCCAGGAGAAATGCCCAATGCTATTACGCATCTGGCGGGTGGTGTAGGGATATTTGGAAGTTATAGCACCCTGACCAATGTCATTGAAGTTCATCCATAATAAATCAGATTATGAATCTTAAAAAAAGATTAATAAATCTTTTGTTTGAAAAAGATTGTATGGCATTATGGGGGAAAATAATATTCCCTAAAGATAATAATTTTGTTTTGTTGAAAAATGTAATAATTTCTACAACATGTATGCTTGTGGTTATTACAATTATAGATTATAGTTTATTAAATATTTCTATTTATGCAGTTATTTTATTGTCATTTGTGACATACACAATTGCTATTTTAGCAGGAGTTGTTAATAGTCTAGTATTGTTTTCTAAATATTATTATAAACATAAGTCATTAATATTGTATGTTCTTGGGGTAATTATTCTATTATGTGTTTCACTGTCTTTATTAGTTAGTATAAATAGTTATATTGCAAAAAAATTTTCATTAGATATTGTTGATTATTTTTATTCTAATCGTTATATCTTGTTAAGATTTATTACAATATTGATTACTGTTTTGATAACTTTTTTTTATGATATGATGGCAGTTTTTATCAATAAAGTGCTTGTATCAAATGAACAGAATATACAATCATTGTCTTTGTTAAGAACACAATTAAATCCACATTTCTTCTTTAATGCTCTAAACAATATATATTCGTTCTCTTTTGTTGGAGATTCTCGTGCACCTCAATTAATTCTTCAACTATCTGATTTAATGCGTTATATATTATATGAATCGAATACTAGTTTGATAACTTTGGAAAAAGATATTGATTTTCTGAAAAAATTTTGTGCATTGCAGCTTGTTAAATATGATTATTCAAATTTTGATTTTACTGTAAATACAACTTCAGCAGGTTTGATGGTTCCACCATTGCTTATACTACCGCTCATCGAAAATATGTTTATACACGGGACGGCTGGTGTTAAGAGCCCTTTTTTTAAAATAGAGATAAAAGAACAGAATGGACAAGTTGAGGTAACAACTGAAAATTTTATAGGGCGATCAAAGAGTACCAATTCTTCAGGAGTAGGCCTGGATAATTTACGAAAACGACTTGAATTGTTATTCCCAGGTAGATATGTTCTCTCGTTAGATAATAACAATAACGCCTTGTTTCATGCAAAACTTTCATTCTCTATAAATATATGAATGCAACTTGTGTCATCATTGAAGATGAATTCCCTGCTACACAACTTTTGATTAAATATATTGAAATAACGCAAGGTTTAACCTTGCTATCTATGTTCTCAAATGCCGATTTAGCATTGACATATTTGCAAAAGAATCAACCAGATATCGTGTTTCTGGATATTAATCTTCCTGAAATGAGTGGCTTAGATTTGTATAGAAATTTAAATATAAAACCTTACACAATTTTAACAACTGCATATAACCAATTTGCGATAGAGGGGTTTGATTTAGGGGTTGTTGATTATTTGTTGAAACCCTTTAGCTACGACCGTTTCTTGATGGCTATAACTAGAGCAAAGGAACGTATGGGTAATAAGGTCAATGGACGTGTACCAGTAGAAGATGATTTGTTTTGGGTAAAATCTGGTTATAAAACTGTTAAGATTAAATATAATGATATTCTTTACATAGAGGGTTTAAGGGAATATGTAATGTATCACCTTGAAAATGGAGAACAAGTTATTTCCTTAAACGCCCTGAAATCCCTTGAAGAATTATTAGCAGAAAGACATTTCATTCGAATTCATAAATCATATTTGGTTAATGTAAAGAAGATATCTATGGTTGAAAAAAAAATGTTAAAAATTGGTATGAAAAGCCTGCCGGTAGGGAGTACATATCGCGATAACTTAACAAAAGTTATTAGGGATAATAAATAACTTTTTAAAATGCTTTTTTAAAATGAAGTTAAATTGCGGAAACAGTTATAAAAAAGCGAAATCTACATAAGTAGATTTCGCTTTTACAGCTTATTTAATTATTATATTTATTCATTCATTTGTTAAATACTGTCGAATAAACTGGATGGTGGAATAGAACTGAAAGTCCACATTGTTCTTTTTTCGGAAGCCATGTCCTTCATCTTTGGCTTCGAGGTACCAAACGGGGCTATTATTTTTGCGGACGGTTTGTACCATTTGTGTCGCTTCGGTGCGTGGCACGCGTGGGTCGTTTCCACCTTGTACCACAAAAAGCGGCTTGGTGATTTTTCCGGCGTTGTTCAGCGGGGCCATTTCCTCGAAAAACGCGGCAATGGCAGGGTCTCGTTCATCGCCATACTCGGCGCGTCGGAGGTCTCGGCGGTAGCTTTCGGTGTTTTGGAGGAAGGTTCTGAAGTGCGAAATCCCCACCACATCGAGCGCACAACGGATTCGGTCGTTATAATCTACGGCAACAGCGAGCGTCATATATCCGCCATAACTTCCGCCTGTCACCATAACACGGTCTTTGTCTAAGTCCGGCTGAGTGGCGATCCAATCCAAAAGCGCCCCAATGTCTTTCACCGAGTCTTTCCGTTTTAGTCCATTATCCAGTTGGACAAAGTTCTTGCCATAACCTGTTGATCCTCTTACGTTTGGATAAATAATGGTGATGCCCATTTCATTCAGGAAATAATTATTCCTCCCTAAAAATGAAGGAAAAGATTGGCCTTCCGGCCCGCCATGAATATTGATAATTACGGGTCGTTTTCCGGTAAAGCGGGCGGATGGTTTGTAATAAAAACCGGAAATTTCTAAGCCGTCAAAACTTTTCCATTTGATCAGGGACGGCTCGGAAAGATCGGTAGCCACCAGGCCACCCAGCTCACTTTCGGTCCAGCGTGTGAGCTTGCTGGTTGTGGTATTCAAGGAATAGACATCCGAGGTAGAGCGTGCAGAATTCAGGCTTATGGCCAAATCGGTATTGTTTCGATGCCAACTCAAGCCGCCAATAATGCCCACAGGAATACCAGTAATGGGTTTGTAGGAACGGTTTGCGGTTTGCAGAAGGTAAAGCTTAAAAACCCCCGCTTCGTTGGTTACAAAAGCCAGCTTTTTGCCATCGTGCGAGAGATCGAACCCTGATACATCCCATTTTAATCCTTTGGTGAGATACGTTATTTCTTTGGTGGTCAAGTCCATATATGCCAGACGCTGAAAGTCGTAATCCTTGTCGGTAGTCAGAAAAACCCCTTTTCCATCTTTACTAAAAGCCACTCCGCCATACGAAATGCCCTTTTCCGAACGTGGTGTGAGTTCGCGTTTTTGCCCAGTAGCCACATCCACCAACCATAAATGGCTTTCATTGACCGAGATATACTCACTCAGTAATAAGGATTTGCCGTCCGGACTCCAATCGGCCACGCCCCACCCACCACCGGTAACTTCCAAAATCCGTTTGTCGGAGGCCGGATTCATCGGATCCATCATATATACATCGCGGTCGCCCCCATTCCGACGGGTGGAACCATACACAATTTTGTCTCCCGTCGGACTCCACACCATGCCGCCGTTTTGCGACCTTCCACCGTCTGTGAGCATCGTCACCCGACCATCGGCGACATCGTAGCGATAAATTTGTCCAAATTCATTCCCGCCGACATCTTTGGTGAAAAGAAAATACTTTCCCGTTTTGGGTTCATAGCTTGCACCCCCCACGGGTTCATCAAAAAACGTGATTTGTGTCCGTGCCCCTAAAGGCGTAGCAATGCGGTGCAATTGGTTGGTATTGCCAAATCGGGTACTGATCAGCATTTCCTTTTTAGTGGGATGCCAAGCCGAAAATCCGGCAGAGCGGCTTTCGGTATAACGCCGAACTTCGGTGGCGAGCGAGGCAGGGATTTCGGGAACACCTTCTACAATAAGGTTGTCTCCAGGACGTATGATGCTTGAAGGTTGTGCCTGTAAGAAAGACGCAACCCAAAACAAACTCCAAAGCAGTAATATTCTGGATTTCATTGATTTAGGATTTGGGTGAAAAGAAGTTTGAAAAATACATATTCTTTGTCGGGAAAAACAGGTCGTACACGCATTGGGGCGACAATAATGCCGTTTTTCGTATCGAAGTTTGTTTAACCATAAGAACTTATTTGGTTTTTATAGCTCCTAAGTCATTGAGCGTGTTTAGGAGGTGTGCTCTTTGGTGATCTATGTTGTAGATTTGGTGCGCTAAACGAGGCTGTTTGCATGGAACGGATGCAAAATGAATTGCTCAATACAGAATGTGTTTTTGAACCATTTTATTCCATCCATAGATTTTTCTCGGATATTGTGGGGAACAGTCCCTGCTCGGAGGCGATGGGAAAAATGGGTAGCGTAGGGCTTATATTTCAGCTGCTTGATGCAGTTGAAATACTATTGCTGTGTTAGTTGTATAGTGCCTTATGCACGGGGTGTTTGTACCTATCCAAGAACGTACATAGCCGCAAAAAGGAGCATTGAAGCTATACGTCGGAAGTAAAATGGCTTATCTTATGGAGGTCTATTACCCCTTGAACGAGAAAACGCTCATACAAACGGTCCTATGCCTGGAGAAATCACCCGCTTGGTTTTGCAAAAGAAGAATACAGAACGTGTTTCGGTGTTTATTGAGGGTGAATTTGCATTAGGTCTTTACAAAGAGACCGTATTGAAACATGGGCTACGGAAAGGAAAAGTGCTTTCTGGTGCAGAAATAGCACAGTTACAGGATGAAGATGGTTTTTTGGCGGCCCGCGCATATGCCTTCCGATTGTTAAACATGCGGGCACAAACCACTGCTGGCTTACGAAAAAAAATCTTGGGAAAAGGGTTTCCGGAAGACGCCGCAAATCAGATTGTTGCTCAGTTGGAGGAACGGGGGTTTCTCAATGACGCCACTTATGCCCAACAATTTGTGACAGAGAGAAGCCGCCTCAAAAAGCATGGCGCAGCCCGAATCCGGATGGACTTACTGAAAAAAGGGGTTCGTCGGGAGGTGATTGAAGAGGCCCTTCAAAAAATGCTCCAACCAGACGAGTCGCTGGAGGCCGCGTGCGCATTGGCGCGCAAGCAGTGGAAAAAAACGATGCGCGAACCCGATAAGCAAAAACGTCGTAAACGCTTGTTTGATTTTTTGATCCGCCGTGGGTACGATGCCCATATTGCGGGAAAAATTCTCCGAGAAGGGCCTCCGGAAGACGAAGAACCAAACATATAGCATACAAACCAAACACGTAGTCGGCAAACCTGTGAACGATAATCCATATCAGCCCCTTGCTTGTGGGCTATACGATCAATTAGAACATTTGGCAGTGCGGGGTAAGAGCGTAGATCTGGTTTTCCTCGAAAACGAATCGCCTGTAGTCCTTCATGCCTGCATCACCGACCTGTTCTCGGAGGCCGAGGCCGAGTACTTAGGTACCGATACCGGAGAGGTAATTCGGCTGGATGCCTTGTACATGGTGGACGCAATACCCTTTCGATGAAAGGGGTCACTAAGGTTTTGGTGGCCAATTTTCGGCGAGAAAGGCAGCGGTTTCGGCAAAAGGCCGTGCAAGATACCCCAAGGCGGTTTCTGCTTTCTGGGTGCTGTATCGGTATGTGCCAATAGAGGCGCGGGCACTTTCGCGTGTGAGTAAGGGCTGTGTGCCTGTTAGGGTTCCAATGGTCTCGGTGATGGTGGCGGCAATCAGAGAAAGGGTAGGGTGAAGCCTACGTGTGGGGGCTTTAACGCCAAAAGCTGTTGCTAGGTGGGCCACAATTTCGTTCCACATCAGGTTTTCGCCGCCCAAGAAATAGCGCTCGCCAGTTTTGCCGTGTTGACGGGCCAAAAGGTGTCCGGCAGCCACGTCACGTACATCCACCACATTCGTTGCACCCCAAGGAACAGCGGGCAATTTGCCACTTTTAACCTGATGCACAATTTTCATGGTTCCCTCGCCTAGGCGCCCAATCCCAAAAATAAGGGCTGGATTTACGATAACAGCGTCCAAGCCTTCGGCAATTCCCCGATAGACCTCCAATTCTGCGTCGTATTTAGAAAGGGCATATCGGGTGTTAAGCTTGGAAGGCATCCATAGCAGGTCTTCCGTTATTTCCTCGCTTTGATTAGCCGGGCGGCCAAAAGCCGCCATGCTGGATGTAAGTACCAAACGTTTTACCCGCTGGTCGAGGGCACTATTAACCACATTGGCGGTTCCTAGCACATTCACCTCACGGAGTTTTTCGGCATCTTTTTGCCCTCCAAAACTCACAAAAGCGGCTGCATGATACACAGTTTGGATGTCCTTCAAGGCATCCCGCACCGAGAGTGGATCAGTAACGTCTCCGGTTGCAATCTCAAATTGCCCAGCAACCTCGTTCAAGAGATCAAATTTAGCAGATTTACGTGCCAAAACCCGGACCGATTGCCCTTGTGCGAGTAATTGGCGTACCAATTCTGAGCCAAGAAAACCCGTCGCACCGGTCACCAAGACTTTTTCTGCACCCATTTTTAAAAGTGTTTCATTAAAAGAGGCGATCCTTATATATGCAGTACCGCCCCTTCAAAAATCATGCATTAGAACAGAATTCCAGCGACGGTTGCCGAAAGACACGTGGCCATTGCACCCGCCAAGACGGCCCGGAACCCCAGATTCGCAATCTCGGAACGGCGTTCGGGGGCAAGTCCACCAATCCCGCCAATCTGAATGGCAATGGAAGAGATGTTGGCAAAACCACAGAGGGCATAGGTAGCCATAAGGATTGATCGTTCGGTCATTTGGGCCTTAATCCCGACCAAAGAAGAATAGGCCACGAACTCATTAAGGATAATCTTCTCGCCCAGTAGCCGACCAAACTGTAAAATATCCCTTGACTCCACGCCCATCAACCAAGCGAAAGGCGCAAAGAGGAATCCCAGTACAGACTGCATGGAAAGAGCATCAAAACTACCCCAAGAAACGTTCTTGATCCAAGCATTTAGGTTGTACAATTGAAAGGTTCCAAAAGTAGGAGCACCCAACCAGCCAAGCAGTTCATTGGCCATAGCAATAAGAGCAATAAATGCCAGTAGCATCCCTGCCACATTTGCGGCCAATTTGAGACCATCTGCAGCCCCACCAGCCGCTGCTTCGATCACGCTCTCGGCATTTTTGGCCATTTCTGGCTTAAAATTTGCACCTGTTAGTGGGGTCTCTGTTTCTGGAATGAGCATTTTGGAGAAAAGAATGGCTGCTGGGGCATTCATCATAGAAGCCGAGAGCAGGTGGACCGCAAATTTGGTTTGCTCGGCAGGGGTATCACCGCCCAACATGCCCACATAAGCCGCCAATACGCCACCAGCAAGGGTAGCCATTCCACCCGTCATCAAAGTTAGTAACTCGGAACGTGTCATGCCCGCCACATACGGACGGATAATCAACGGGGCCTCGGTCTGTCCTACAAAGATGTTCGAGGCCGTTGCGAGTGACTCTGCGCCGGATATTCGCATCACTTTGGCCATAAACCATCCGATCCCTTTTACCACAGGTTGCATAAGACCCAAGTAATATAGAACGGCCATTAGCGAAGCAATAAAGATGATGGTTGGTAAGATTTGAAAGGCAAAAATAAACCCGATACCATCCGCTTTTGAGAGTGGTCCGAAGACAAATTCGGCACCAGACGCCGTATAAGACAACAACCGCGTGAACATTTGTCCGACTAATTCAAAGAAATAATAGACGGGTGTTCTTTTGATGATCAGAATGGCCAAGGCCAATTGTAACCCTATGCCAATTCCCACCAAGCGCCAATTAATGGCTTTGCGGTTCGAGGAAAAGGTGTATCCAATCGCGAGAATGGTGGCCACACCAAGCAGCCCGCGCAAAAGGTGCATTGCAAAATCCATAAAATTGCAGGGTTCAGGTTAATGGAAAAACGGTGGAGGCGCAATATACAAAGGAACCACGGGATTTATTCTGGAGTGCTCCGATCTTTTTTGCCACATTTCAGCCGTAGGGTGGTGACGGGCTTCTGAAACAAAATACCTTTCCCTTTTTGACCCCGAACACGCACCAATTGACCGTGATACATTTGTACGGTTGGGCGTGCGGTTTCATCCACCAATAGTTGAATCAGATTGCCTTCTTCGGTCCGTAAAATCCATTCAGAAAACGGTTCATTTCCAACCACTTCCAACATCCCAACATACTGCGTGGTTTTGCATCCTTGAAGGAAGAGCAGCGGTAGAAGCGATAAAAGCAGGATTCGGATGGTTCGTTGCATGATGTTGTAAAATTATGGATGGACTCCTTTGTGTGTGGGCTGTTGAGAGGCTGAGCAACGGAGGGATTTGGGCAGTCACAAGCCATTGCGAGGCATAGATTTTAAAGGTACGAAAAACCAAACACCTTTTGAGAACTTTGCCCGATTCTTGTGTTTGCATGAGAAAAAAAGCGTCATCAGAGGTTAGATGACGCTTTTGCTGTGCTGTTTTACATTACATATTGATGGCGTGGCCATATGCAGCGCGTGCGGCTTCCATAATGGCTTCGGAAAGCGTGGGATGTGGATGAACGGCTTCCTGAACCTCATGATAGGTCGCTTCTGCTTTGCGGGCGGTAACAATCTCGGCAATCATCTCGGTAGCGTCCACCCCAATGATATGACAGCCTAAGATTTCACCGTATTTGGCATCAAAAATAATTTTGACAAAGCCTTCGTTATGGCCAATGGCGGATGCTTTTCCAGAAGCGGTAAAGGGGAATTTACCTACTTTTACCTCGTATCCGGCCTCTTTGGCCTTTGCTTCGGTGAATCCAACCGATGCGATTTGGGGCTGGCAATAGGTACAGCCGGGAACATTGCCGTAATCAAACGCTTCCGGATGATGGCCAGCAATCTTTTCTACGCACAAAACCCCTTCGTGCGAGGCCGCATGTGCCAGCCAGGGCGGGCCATTGATGTCGCCAATCGCATAAATACCAGGTACATTTGTGGCATAAGATGCGTCGTCGCGGCGGGCAACAATCCAGCCTCGATCCATTTGAATGCCTAATTTTTCTAAGCCCAAATTTTCGGTATTGGGTTGTACCCCAACCGCTGAAAGCACCTGATCCACCTCTAAAACTTCTACGCCTTTTTTCGTTTTAACGTGTACTTTACAGCCCGCACCACTGGTGGTATCCACCGACTCCACCACCGATCCGGTTAGAATTCCAATTCCTTGCTTCTTGAAATTACGTTCTAGTTCTTTAGACACTTCGGCATCTTCAATGGGCACAAGGCGATCCATCATTTCTACAATGGTAACTTCGGTTCCCATTTGGTTGTAAAAATAGGCAAACTCCACTCCAATGGCGCCTGCACCCACAATCAGCAATTTTTTGGGTTGCTCGGTTTGAATAAGGGCCTCCGTGGAACCGATAATTTTCTTCCCATCTATCGGAAGGTTAGGCAGGATGCGGGTTCTTGCACCCGTGGCAATGATGATGTGTGCTGCTTCTATGGCTTGAACAGTGCCTTGCTCTTTACCATCCATGTTGACAGCGGGCGCAATAGATACTTTTCCCACAGCCTCGATGGTTCCGTGGCCATATAAAACGTCAATCTTGTTCTTTTTCATCAGAAACTCGACGCCTTTGTTCATCTTGTCTGCCACTCCTCGGCTACGTGCAATCACTTTCGGGAAGTTAATCCCAATCGTTCCCGAAAATTCAATGCCAAAATCAGCCATGTGTTTGGTATAATCCAATACTTCGGCAGATTTTAAAAGGGCTTTGGTGGGAATACAGCCCACATTCAGACAAACACCGCCAAGTTTGTTCTTTTCGATAATGGCGGTTTTAAGTCCTAATTGAGAAGCCCGGATGGCACATTCGTAGCCGCCCGGACCCGATCCGATGACCACGACGTCGTATTTGTTCTGAGCCATAAGGTTAAATCGTTGAAATGAAACAAGCTTAGGTTAAAAATGAAAAGTTAGGGTCATGCTTCCAAATTTCCAATCAAGGGCGCGTGAACTTTCTTGCATTAACAGGGTCTTCTAAGGTGCGTTTCGGATTTGCAAACCATCTTACATGCCCCTATATTCCCATAAAGCGGAGCAGGTCTTTCTTGCAACGGCTTATATGGGGGTATTGAATTACCCATTCATCTTTAGCTCGAAAAGTAATATGATCCAAAAAAAGGTTTGCATGCTCGGTTCATTTGCCGTCGGTAAAACCAGTCTTGTTAAGAGGTTTGTGAACAGCATCTTCTCGGAAGAATACTTGACAACGGTTGGGGTAAAAGTGGATAAGCGTCTTGTGAAACTGAATGAAACCGAGGTCAATCTGATGCTCTGGGACTTACATGGGGAAGACGAATTCCAAAAATTGCGTCTCTCTTATCTAAGGGGGATGTCTGGATATATTTTGGTTGTGGATGGTACACGAAAGATTACATTAGACCGTGCCCTTGCCTTGCAACGAAATACCGAAGCAACGTTTGGTCCGGTCCCTTTTATTTTGGTCCTTAATAAAGCCGACCTTGCGGGCGAGTGGCAACTTTCCGAAGAACAGATAGAAGGCCTTTTGTCTCAGGGGTGGTTAATCAAAAAAACCAGTGCGCTCACTGGCGAAGCAGTGGTCGAGATCTTTGAACTATTGACCGAACGCATGCTCCAAGAGACCTCATGAACCTATTGCCTGTCTCCGTTAAAACTTATCTGGAATCCATTTCCATCGAACGGTTCCGACCAGCGTTTGTTCAGGCCGATCCTGCCGGAAATATCGTTTTGGTTGGCGGAGATTGGTTCAACCTGGGTATCCCTGAACCTTTGCCAAACACCATTCTTGAGATGGTGCCCCTCTTGGTGGGATTGTTGCCGCTGAATGGGGAGTCTTTTCTGATTTCAGATGTACACATGAATAATGGTCGCATTGCAGATGCACACTTTTTTCATGAGCCAGATGGAGATTGGGTAGTGTTTGTGGATGTCACCCTGCAACACATCGAGAAGCAACAATTGTTTCAACAGGCAAATGAACTCCAGTTGATCAAGCAAAATCTTGGAAAACTCCGAATAAATGGTCATGGACGGATGGCCAGTGCCCTACAACAGGAGTTGATTCATCGCTACCGAGAGGGTGCCCAAGCGCAAGTGGTGGTATTAGAGGTGGTGTTCGATGTTGATACTGCGGTAAAAGATCCACAAACCATACAAGTGGCTTTGGGAGGCATAGGGGTGTTGCTTCAACAGATCGAGAAACTCCTCGGCGAAGCCTTGGCATGGCCTGTTTTTGTTGCTGCTGCCGGATTTCAGGCCGTATTAGGGATCATTCCTACCGATAAAGACTTGCAAGAAGTGACGGGGGAACTTACCGAAAAACTGCTCGCTTTGATGCCCTTGGCCCCTACCTATTTTGATGCAAAAAGTGGCCTACGCCCCGTCATATTTTTGCGTGGTGGAATCTCACGAGGGGGCGCATGGATTGCCAATGTATCCATTTATGGCCAAAACCGACTTATGATTCTGGGGGAAGCAATAGACAAAGCACGTGAATTAACTTCAAAAGCCAAACCAGGTCAAATTTTAAGCGAATTCTTAGTACATTAATCCCTCTTGTGGGCTTATTTTTCAGTGCTATCCTGTTACGTGTGCCTTCACGCAACCAGTTCCAAATCACTATCCGCCATGAAACAAGAAATAACTGCCCATAAAGCACCCCCGATAGACCAAACCTTGCTGCCAGCCTTGCTAAAAGCGATGGATACGGTAGTTTTTGAACGAAGAAAGTTGGGAAATTTTGTGGTTGTAAGCGAGGTCCCTGAATGGTTTCCTCGGTTGTACCCCAACTTCGAACAATATTTGCAGAATCACCAGCTCGGACAACTTTCTCCGGTTTTGGACAACTTCCTGATTGATGCGGAGCGGCTGTGGCAAACCCATACCCACCAACAACTGCAATCTGGCGTTTGGGAAGAAACAGATGGGCAAGACGACGACTATTTTTTGGAAGCAACGGCCCTATTTGTACAAAACCGACGTATCCTACTGTTGAGGTCTATGGGGAGTACCTTTGCCGAACGCCAAATGTTGCTCCAAAAAGCACGCGAACACACGCTGGAATATCGTCGGGTGCGCGATGAAATGGAGCAGAAAGATGTATTATTACATACCATCGTACATGATATGTCTGGGCCTCTTGCGGGCCTAAAAGGTTATCTGGATCTGTTGGGGAAAGAAAGTCTGAGTGCAAATGGCCGCGAGTTTATTGAAATCTGTCAGAGACAAGCGGCACGTCTTGATAAATTGGTGTTGGAGATTTTAGACTCATTTTCTGCGGAACTGGATTCCGGAGATTTTGCTGCACCGACGCCCAATGAAGCGCCAGATATGCTGGTTATCACGTTGGATGTTATTAAGTCTGTTTTATCCACAGCCCTACTTAACAAAGTAAACTTACTGTTGGATCCTGAAACAGACCAAGAAATCAACTGGAAGGTAAATGCAGATAAATTGCGGTTGGAACGGGTAATGTTTAACCTAATTGGAAATGCCTTGTGGCATAGTAGTGAAGGCGGAACAGTTCTGGTACGCATGACCGACGTGGGAAAAAACATTCGCGTTCAGATAGAAGATGAAGGGCCGGGTATTCGTCCGGATTTGGTAGAGGTGGTCTTTCAAAAATTCCAGCAAGGCAAAGAACGTCGTGGAAAGTTGGGTTTAGGGCTGTATTTCTGTAAGATAACCGTAGAACATTGGGGCGGGAAGATTGGATATCTGCCACGCGAGGGCGGCGGCTCGGTATTCTGGTTCGAGTTGCCCCGCCCAGCCCTGTTTTGAAACTGTTGCTGAAACAAGATGGCTGTTGATCATTCGCTGACGTACCGCACCTTGCGCTTTCGGAACTTGGGTCATCGGAGTCGCTAGGACAGGCTTCGTGGGTTTGTTGTCTCGAAACTTTAGGGCACACGGGCAATCTGGAAAATGCCCTCCGCAATTGTACTTTTGCATGTCGCGCCAAGTGGCGTGGCGCTTCTGTCAGTCCCCATCGAAATTGGGGTGATTGGTCTGATAAAGTTCCTTTTAAAAACATTGGTCTATCGCGACTCGTTGGACGAGTTGCCGGCTGTTTCTTGGAGTAGATACATGCGCCAGTTGTTGTCTGGCTAGTCAATTGCTGTTTTTCGAGACCAAAGAACGGCTTGGAGTACCCATTTGGGCTTGGATTGGCATGGAGTGGCCGGCTTACTCCAGACGTGGGGTATCAACTTTCAGGCAAAAAATAAGGGAACGGCGCGTATTTACACCATTCCCGGCACTTCTATCCAACCCTTGCAAGAACCCGTTATCGTGTGACGGTCATCAGTGAAGTAGCCTGTGCCAAACTGCCAAAAACACCTGTTCCACCCACAACATTGGTGACGGCATTTGGAATTTCGCCGGGTGAGAGGGTGGAACCGCCTAATTGAACCGATTGTGTGCGGAAGAAGTTGTAGGTCGCATCGTCTAATACGGTGGTTGTAACGCGGTTTCTCCCAAAATACACCACCGTTAACCAAGGCAGTTGTACCAGTAGATTGCCTTCGGGCGTGCGGTAGTTGGCTTCATTCAAAATGGGCGAAGCATACACCTTAGGGGGCTTGCGGTCTCCGCCAAAACCATTCTCCGGATCCCAGAAAGGTACCAGATTGGCCGTAGAGGGGGTTAGACCCTCTACCGAGAAGATAAAATATGCCTGACGATTGGGGTTTAAGCTGGGACTAATCAGTTGCTCAAATTGGGGCTGCTGCTGATACTTAAACGTGTCTCCATTGGTTCGGATTACACGCATGGTATCAGGAACCAAAGTTTTTGCACTGATCACTTCAGGGTGGTCTGGAAAGGTAATACGTAGTGAATAGGTGCGATTGGGCATTACCAAGGATGTGGTATCTAAAGGCTTGAACATACTCACCGAGTCTGGATCGGCCACATAAATAAACGTTTTTTCCGGCTGGCCCTGTGTATTTAATAGCTGCACCTCCACTGTTGCATTTTTTACCGCTGTCGCTTCTAAACTATATACTTCATTGAGCGGTACGGTAGCAGAGACCGAGATAGGACTCAACGGCTCAAGCGCGATGAGATACCCCTGTACCACATATTGTTTTTTATAGGCGTCTTGCTGGTAGGTGTCGCATCCGTTCACCAAACCGATGAGCAAGAGGAGAGATATGATTTTTACTGGACGAAAAAAGGTATTCATAAGAAAAAATGATTTAGAACCGGATGGTGTAGGCTATATTAGGAAGGATCGGTAGTTGAAGGGTGTCTATACGCTTGACTGGGTTCGCCTCGAAGTCATATTGATAAAACCAGATGTTTCGGTGCGAATATGCATTGATCAATTGTAGCTGTAACTCCGATTTCCCCCAGCTACCTACGTTGCCTTTACGGGTAAAACCCACATCCAGACGATGGTAGGCAGGTAAACGGCTTGCATTGAGTTTACCTACCGTCAGCACATCCCCGCCGATATTGGCAGAGCCTTCCCCAAATGGGCTATTGATATAGGTTCGTCCCAAAGGCTCGGTATAGGCTTGACCAGTGGCATAAGAAAAAACAGCCGTTGCCGTCCATTTGGAAGACAAGTCGTAGTTGGCGGTCACATTTAGGTCGTGTGTTCGGTCGTACTTGGGTGGGTAATACGCGCCATTGTTGATATTGGGAAACTTTCGCCAAGTTCGTCCAAAGGTATAGCCTACAAAACCATTCAACCGACCCGCATATTTTTCCAAGAAGAACTCGGTTCCCCACGCATATCCTTGTCCAAATCGGAAGAGTTTGTTATAGGGCAATCCGGCGGTGTCACTCAAAAAGGGGTCTAAGTCGAAGAGGTCGTTCATATTGCGATAATACCCTTCTACATCCAAATTCCATCCCTTGAAAGGTTTGGTTTTAATTCCCAATAAAAACTGGTCGCCCCATGCAGGCTTAACGCCGTCGTCTGCCGTTACCCAAACATCAAACCCAGAGAAGGCTTCGTTGGTGATAAGCGATAAAAATTGGTAATAACGTCCATAGGCGGCTTGGATGCGAAGCCATTCGCTATATGTAAAATCGGCAGAAAGGCGTGGTTCGAGGCGTAAATAATTCCCATCGCCAAAATAATTGGCCCGTAGTCCAGCCTTTAAAGACCACTGGATATTAGGACGCCATGTTTCTTGTGCGTAGCCCGATACATAAGGCGTTTGGATGTCTAGCACCTCATTTGTGATCTCATTAAACGAGTCTTGCAGGAAAATGGTCATACGCCCGGCCCAAAACCCCACTTGCACTTGATGTGCCGGATTAGGAATATATTCAAAATCTCCTTTGGCAGACCATTCCGTCACCTCATTCCGGCGTTTGAATTCGGTGGAGGCAATTTTTCCACTCGGACTACTAAAGTAGCGGGATCCAGTAAACGTAAAGTTGGAAAAAAGTTGGGGGGAGAAAATATGCGTCCAATTCGTATTGCCCGTTACGTTCCCGTACCGTACCCTAAACGCCGTTTGCTCGCCAACCGGAATGCTCACATTATCTTGTCCGGCATAAAAACCTAAGCTCACCTTGTCTTTGGGTGTAGAGTCATAGGTAAACTTCCCATTAAAGTCGTAGAAATAAAAATTGTCCGGAATGCCTTGGAACCGTGGCTTGCCGTCTTCATCTTTCAGGTTGCGCAAGACGGCCAAAACAGGCTCGGTTGTAGAGCGCCGCGCAGCCAGCATCCAACTGCTCTTCTCTTGTTGAAGGGGCCCCTCTAACGCAATGCGGGAGGATAATAAACCCAAACTCGCGACGCCTTGCACCTGCTTGCGGTTCCCCTCTTTATTGTAGATATCCACCACCGAGCCCAGACGCCCGCCATACTCTGCCGGATAGCCGCCTTTGTAGAGTTTTACATCCTTAATGGCGTCGGGGTTGAAGGTGGAGAAAAACCCGAAGATATGGGTGGGGTTATAGACCGTTGTTCGGTCTAACATAATCAAGGTTTGATCGGGACTGCCACCCCGAATGTACAAACCGCTGGAGAAATCCGAAGAACTCTTAATCCCCGGTAATAATTGCAAAGACCGGAAAACATCTGCCTGCAAAACCGATGGCAAACGGGTGATCGTAGAGACCGACATTTGGGTAACTCCCACATTGCGTTGTTCCGCCTCTTCGCGGTCTGAGGTTACGGTTACTTCCACCGAGGTATCTTCCGGTTCTAGACGAATGTCTAAAGTAAGGGCTTGCCCTTCAGATAAAATCACAGAAAAGCGGTTCGTTTTGTAACCTATATAGGAGCAGGAAACGGTATAAGTGCCTGCTTTGAGTCGGCTAAGGGTATAGTATCCACTGGTATTGGTAACCGTGCCAGTGGTTGTGCCTTGTATCAGAACGGTAGCTTGAATCAATGTTTCGCCCGATGAGGCGTCTCGCACATATCCGCTTAGAGAAGCATTTTGGGCGTATGTTGGCGCCAAGGAACAAAGGAATAGGAGGATAACAAAACCCAAAAAACGATGTAGCATACAAGAAGGGGTTGATGACAGGGCCGCTGCATTGGCCTAAGATGTCTTGTTAAACGTATCCGCTTCTCTGGTTGTTTCTGAACATGCCATGAAGTATCCAGAAAATATTGGGTGAAAAGGTTTTGCTCATACAATATTCTTACCATCTCTTTAATAAAAACAGGATGGTTTATGAAGGGGAGGAATGTATTTTTTACTATTATGCAAATTCATTTTTTCTTGTTCTACTTAAACCTGCATCACCATGAAAACCTACCACCATTCGGTGCTGCTGGCCCTTTTCTTGCCACTATGGGCCTTTGCACAGCAGTCATCTCCAAACGTTCCATGTAAGCCGGGAACACCTACGGAACAAGCCCGGTGTCTCTTGCGTCCTGTGGGCAAATATGGCTTGCTCGGACCCACCCGCATTGCCTTGCCCGATCCACTGGAAAATCTTGTCGGAAAACGGGTTGGGCTTACTGCGCGTGAATTGCGGGCTTATCTCGCCAAGCAGAAAATGGATGAAGCAGATCTGGGCGGCTCTGTCTTTGCAAAGGTTTCGCAAAACGACCAAAAAATCCCAGCACGCTATTTTGTTATCCACGATACAGGCACGCCTACTTTAGAGAAAGACAGTTCTTTTCCTGTGGATATGAATGAAGCCGGATGGTCTTACAATGATTTTGGATTTTATCCGACTCTTGCACATGTTATCATTAACCGAGTAGGGGCATCAGCCACAAAAGCGACCTTTGATATACCACTGGCCACGACCCAATATGAAAAGGAAAAAGAAGATCGCGTGGGGCTTTTTTTAAGTGTCTCTTTGATACAACCTCGGATGCGCGATGAAACAGGCTTGGATGCCCTTGCGCCAGAAGAAGGGTTTACCTTGGCACAATATGATCGTTTGGCACTGGTCTATATAGCTGCAAGTGTGCGGAAGGGCTATTGGCTGGTTCCTGCTTTTCGTGCATCGGTGGATGCAGGTTTGAGCGAAGCCCATGATGCCCCCCAACGCTTTGACCTTAGCCTCTGGGCGGAGCGAATGGCGCAATTGGCAAATGAACTCAAAATCAATACGAAAGCTACTCCACGAAATACAAACCGGACGAGGCCCAGAAGCACTTCCTCTACCAAAACACAGATGAATGAACGAAAAAAGCCACAGACCCCAAAAAGCACACGTTCGTCTTCCGGAAACACCCTCTCTAATCCCAAAAACAAACCTTCTAATGTTCAAAACCAGAACAGCAAAAAACCAGCGGCCCGCACCAACAATCGGTAAAATCGGGAACCATTTGCTGTTTGGGCGATTAAGAGGGTTAATATATACTTTAATCCATTCCGTTCATATTCATT
This sequence comes from Bacteroidetes Order II. bacterium, assembly GCA_016788705.1. NCBI lineage: Bacteria > Pseudomonadati > Bacteroidota > unclassified Bacteroidota Order II. > Bacteroidota Order II. bacterium. The sequence continues at coordinate 39,478 of JAEUSQ010000017.1, read as the reverse complement.
CAGACCTTTGGGCTATGCGTAAAATAATTCTGCTGCTACTGGTTTTTTTGGGTACCTTTGTAGGTGCTGCTCAGGCGCAATTGCGCAAAGATACCGCCAAGTTACGCCCCACCAGTTCCGTTTTTAATTCGCAGGGTCTTTTGTCTAAAGTCTTTGCGCCAGATAAGTTTCGGCTTTCTCATAGCTACGAACTCAGTACGGGCGCTTATGGAGGCTTGGGGTTAACGACTGGTATGTACACTGCCAGTATGAACTGGAATTTGGGGCAAAAATTAGATGCGAATGTGGATGTAAGCGCCTTGCACGCGCCTTTTGGAAAAACCACACTCGCCCAGCAATTAATGGGGCAAGACAATGTTAAAGTCTTTGTACGGAATGCCTCCTTGTCGTATCGTCCCGCTAAAAACCTAATGCTAAATCTCTCCTTTCAACAAAACCCGTATGCACCTTATGGTTATTATGGATATGGCTATGAAGATGCTTCGCGATTTGGATACACCCCGCCCTTTGGAAATCGTGTGGGACTACGCGTTGGAACAGGTTCTTTAGGGGATGGAAATTGGTGATTACACTGGTAATTCTCTATGTGGGCGCAGGGACAACTGGAACTTGCGCCTATTTTGTTTTAAACTTGTCAATAGACCTGCAAAATAAACTATCTTCCGACAAAAAATGCGCCCACGGACATCAGGCTCGTCCGAAATTGATTTGACTCGAAACATTACTTAACCAGCCACCTTTCTGACTTGGGAATGGAACCTTCCGCTTTACAGTCGTTTTGGCGAGACCAAAAATTAAATATCGGTCTGGTATTGGCCATTCTTTTGATGCTCGTCTTGATATGGGCATTGCTTTCACGGCTAATCACGCCCAGTACCAGCCCCGAACGTGTTGCCAATCCGCTAAATCTGATGGGGCAACGTATTCAATTGGAAATACGGAATGCTACACAAGTAAAAGATGTGGCTGCAAATGTTCGGACTTATCTGGAAAACTATGGTTTTGATGTGGTAGAAAGCGGGAACGCAGAAAAAAAAGGCGAAGCCTATACAGTGGTCATAGATCGGTCTGGGGTGAAGGAACATGCCGAACGCATTGCCTATTTATTGGGCGTCCCCACTAATCGTATTCGGCAAGAAGTGGTGCCGGATGCCTTTTTAGATGTAACGGTCGTGCTTGGCGACGACTACCGAAACCTAAAACCCTTCCAACCGAAATAGAAGAATAAGGCATCCAATGCTTGAAATAAGTTGCCCCACAAGGGAATGGAAACGATTCATACACAGGCATAATTTTTACGAAGTTAGAACTGACGATAACTGAATGGAAACATTGAATGATTTATCCGGGCAACCGGAGCGTAAAAAAATGGAAAATGCAGCCCCGGCAAAAGATATTGCACGAGAGGCGATTTTTGCGGCCTTCGGAAAAAAAGCAACCGATGTCGTGGTCATGGACATTCGTGAGGTAAGTGGCATTGCGGATTATTTTGTGGTCTGTACAGGCGATTCACCGCGCCAGATCAAGGCCATTGCCGATGGTATCCGTGAAGAAGTACGGGAAGTACTGGATGAAAGGCCTTGGCGTAGTGAAGGATACAAACAGCAGGAGTGGATATTGCTCGATTACGTTGATGTGGTCGTACATGTCTTTAATGAGGAAAAACGGACCTATTTTGGGTTGGAACGCTTGTGGGGAGATGCGCCCAAAGAAGCAGTGCAGGATGGGACAACGCATATTGCTCTCCTGAGTTAAGGGTACTTCCGTACAGCCATATTTTTTGCCTGTTCAAGAGGGAAAAGAAGCCATTCGCCCGATCGTCGTGCCTCTTTAACGCGCTATTTGTTAGGTTCCTTTAAAATATAACCTTAACACGTTTGCGTCATGTTTCTCCGTTTTATCAGTTGGTTGAGTATGGGCTTTATGGCGGTCTTGATTGCCGCTTGTAGTGGACTTCAGCCCACCGCATTAATACCCGCTTCAGGGCGTCCGGCGGAAGAGGCTTCCCAAATCGCCACTATCAAGCCGATTTCTCCAGATGCAGCCTCTGCCTATCGGATAGGACCCGCACCCGTAGATACAGTTCAAGTGCGGGCCGAAGATGCCAGCAGCCAAGGAGCCGCCGTAGAAGTGTTGGTCAAAGGGTATCTGGCAGACGGCTGTACCGAACTCCATGAGGTTGCACAGACACGAGATTCCGCAACCATCCGGGTGGACTTGCTTGTACGCCGCAAAACCCAAGTCATGTGTACCATGGCCGTTCGTCCGTATAGGTTCTATCTTAAATTGAATGACCGACTGACTTCCGGCGCCTACCAATTGGCCTTAAACAACCAAGTGTACTCGTTTCGGGTAAAATAATACCGTTTGCCATGCCCATTCGCCTCTTGATAGCAGATGATCATCCTTTGATGCGGCATGGAATTCGTAACCGAATGGCCGAGGAAAAAGACATTGAGGTGGTGGCAGAGGCAAAAGATGGTATAGAAACCATCCAACTCGTTATGGAGCATGAACCGGATGTTTTGTTGCTTGATTTGGACATGCCGGAAGCTAATGGTATGGAAGTACTCGAAAAATTGTTTCAGCTGCGGTTCAAAACCAGAATTTTGATCTTAAGCGCTTATATAAGTCCCCATTATGTGAAGCGGGTACTTACTTTTGGGGTAACAGGCTATCTAAGTAAACGGGAATCCCTTGATACGATTGTTGAAGCGGTACGGGGCGTGGCATCAGACAATAACGGGTGGTCTCGTCCCGATATTGCCCAACATCCGGCAAGCCAAATCCGAAATAACTATACAACGCCAGAAAATTCGTATAATGTATTAACAGGCCGTGAGCGCGATGTTCTGATTGCCGCAGCCAAAGGCTTGTCTATAGAAGCGATGGCCGATGCACTCTGCATCTCTGTTCATACCATTCGCAAACACTTGTCTAATATTTATGAAAAAATTGGCGTTTCGGATAGATCCGAAGCTGTGGCGTGGGCTTGGAAGATCAAACTGATGGAAACTTGAATGAAGAAAAAGTTCCGATACTTTTTTTGTAGCTATAGACTTGCGATATGCCCAATACAACTGTATATTATGAATCCATTTAAGCCCGAATGGCGGAATTGGTAGACGCGACGGACTCAAAATCCGTTGGCAGCGATGTCGTGGGGGTTCGAGTCCCTCTTCGGGCACAATAATAAAAACCGAGTAAATGCTATTTTTTACTCGGTTTTTTGTGTTTCGATAGAGCATTGAGGGATAAAACTTCTTAGAATAAGTGTCAATCCCAAATCTGACAAAGAAAAAAGCCCACTTCGCATGAAGTAGGCTTTTGAATCCGGAACAGAGTAAGCCTCTTTACTTTGCCGCCTCGGTTGGCATTGCTTTAACGAAGCCATCGAAGCCTTTCAGTTGTAAAAATGCTAGGGCGATCTTGGCTTCTTTTTCTGATTCGTAGCGATTGTAGTTCACCCGATTCATGGTGCTGCTCCCCACAATCGCGGTTTCTAGCCAAAAACCTTCTTGAAAGGTAAGGGCCCGTTGCGCCAATTGGGGGTCTTTCAGGTTAAAAACTTGTATCGTGTAAACCCCGTCGGGTTTGTGTGGAGGCTCAATAACCGGATGGCCATCGAAGGTTTCTTCCACCTCGACCACCTCTTTTCGGTCTAAGCGATACAAGTGTACTGTCCCTACACCGCCAATACCTAGTTTGCGGGCTGCAGCGGCAGAGAGGTCTATGACCCGTCCGCGGACAAAAGGACCGCGGTCATTGATGCGAACCACAACCGATCGGCCATTTCGGGGGTTAACCACACGGACCATCGTTCCGAAAGGCAGGGAACGATGTGCAGCAGTGAAGGCTGTGTTATTGAATCGTTGACCACTGGCGGTACGCCTGCCATTAAATTTGTTGCCATAAAAACTGGCACCGCCCGTCTGAAACGCCTTTCCGGCCGTTTTTCCAACGGCTTCGTAGGTTTTTCGTCGGGGGGCGGAAACCAATTTGTCTGTTTCGATTGGCTTATATATGTCTTCGGCTATAACATGTAGAATAGTTGTTTTTTTTACCCTTAGTCTTTCCGAAACAGCCGGGGTAACCCAATAGTCAAGTTCGGATTGTGAAGACACTCGGTCATTTACCACGACCTGTAACGTATCTTTGGTTGCTGGGTTTACCAATCGCAGTTTGGTCTGAAAGGGATATATGCGATGGGCAACAGTAAAAGCATTGGGGTTATAAGCAATGCCGCTGGCGGTGGACTTTCCGTTTACGGAGTCTGGATAAACAATGGCCCGTCCTTTTTCAATAACAGCATATTGTTTAGATGCGGACTGGGCAGTTGCAACAGGTGCAGGATGGAGGAAAGTGAGGAGGGCTTGGAGGATAAATATGTTGAATAAGCTCATATATAAAGGGTTGGTTGAACATAGGGGACCCCAGTAGGTGCCCTTGGTGTGGGACATAGATGCGCACGCCCGAAAGGGTGGTTGGCCCATTCTTTGTTTGCATAGGAAGTGCCCCAGATCAAAAAAACTACACATAGGAATATTGTTTCATCTGATTCTTGTTGTAGTCTTCAAGCAGACCACATGGTTTCTTTGCAGACGAAGGAAAATGTGCAGACTCTTGATAGTTCTTGCGATAAAAATTCATTTTAGGCGCAAGTGCAATGCGTTTTGGGTGGAAAGTCAGGAGGGCTGGCGGAGCAACAGGGTGGGTATAGAGAATATATCAAATAATCTGTGGTACCGCAAGTAGCTGATTTTATTACCCATTTCGGCCTTGTTTGGGGCATACACACACCCTTAAGGATGTGATTGTCGTATTTTTGGATGGAGACTTGGGATGGATTGTTTAATTTGGGTAACAGCAGGCCCGACATGTTATATTTATCCCGTAAAAAACCGACTTGTTTATCCTTTGAAACTTTTCGTCTCTCGGTGACGAAATATTGTTTGTTTACGATTTTTCTATTGAACAGCCACCGATAAATAAGTATCATTCGGATTAGATGCACGTAAACTTCAATTCATTATGCAAGATACATCCCGTCGCCCCAGTGCCCAAGAAATTGTGGATACGGTTGCCGAAGCCATGAAAAATGGTGCAGAACCTTTTGATAAGGAGGCTTATTTGGTTCCCATTCACTTTCAAGTATTGCTGCATCCTACGGCGTATAAAGAAATTGCGCCCACTTTTTCGTATTTGAATGAGCGTATTCGGGCGCGGTTAGACAAAGAACTGCGGGCCATGAACCTGCGCCAAAACAAAACACCTCTTTTGAGGATGGCACGATGGATTAGTCGCTTCTGGGGAAAGCCCGAACCTGCAACCATTGGGAACGTCAAGGAGGTGTATCAGCGCACGGTGGCAGCATGGTACTTGGATATTCATCCGGTGTACGATGCGGATACCCCATTGGGCTATATTGGCGTAAAAGCGAGCCTTCATCGAGACAAAGCAGAGGAACGTTTGGGAGAGATGGCCCATCAACCTACCCGTAATATTGTAGCTCCTTTAATGGCACCAGCCCGTTCTTCGGGCAATACAACGCCCTCCGCACAAGCTATGCTTGCTTCACCTGCCATCCCCTCTGCATTTTTAGAGTATGCCGATCTTGCAGGAAGGCAAACCTACCAAATTGTAAAACAAGATTTTATTATTGGTCGTTTAGATCCCGGAAGCCGTCGAGTAGATTTGGCCCTTCAAACGAATGGAGAGGTCTCTCGAGAGCATATACGGGTTCACTTTACGCCCGAGACCAATACGTTTTACGTTAAAGATACGAGCCGTTTTGGCACGTATCTTAACCATCATCGCATGGAACCGGGGCATTGGCACCCCCTCCAATCTGGCGATGAATTATCTCTTGCAGGTCAGGTACAACTCATCTTTCGGATGTAGTTTTATCCTTTAGGTCTTATGTTTAAGTTGTTATTTTTATTCTTTTTTGTTTTGTTTGCGGTTTGGTTGTTTATCCAGCAAATCCGGGACTCGAACGCATAGCCCATGTCAACCTTTACAGAGCGCACGGTTACGAACGCAAAAATGCCCTTTCGTCATGAACTGCGGAGCCAAGAGGCTCTTTGGCTGGCTTTTGCAACCCTGGCCATGGTTTTTGGTTTTGCCGCCTTGTTTTTTACCAAAACAGAAGCATTTGGCGAGACAGAACAGCTAATGGTCCAAAAAAAGGTGATTAACCTAAATGCGATGAACAATCCGGCTGAATTGCGAGATGTAATGCGAAGCCTGTATCCGGATGCAAAAGACCAGCGTTTTGTTGCAGATGCCATCTTTAACCGCGCACAGACAGGTGAAATCCCGAATGTAGGAACGCTGAACAAGTTAAAAGTGCCTGCACGCGAAATTGAACAGAAAGGAGGTGAAAGCCTAAAAGCGCGGTTAGAAAATTCTTGGAAACAAATAGGTCTCTCCGCCAAATTGGTTGCACAGGAACGGGGACGCCCCAAATCATATCCATCCGTTGTCCGACACCGAGGAGGCCCCTTTCGTATTTCCGGCTCTGTTCGCGATGCGACGGGCAATCCACTTTCAGGGACATTGGTTACCTTGGATTCCGAAGTGCGTCGTGATACCGTCCGGACCGATGCATCAGGCGAATTCGTTTTCGAGGGCTTAGGTGCCAATCGCGACTACTACGTGCTGGCCATGAAGCCGGATATGGAGTTTCGCCGTGTCCGTCATCTAACCCTTCGAGACCATGAAGAAGCACATTTTACGGCCCAACCCCATACCATAAGATTGATTGAAGCTGCTGTTTTTTCAAGGCTTAAGCCCCAAGTTGTTGTCCGACACCCTAACGATTTTACCTATGCCCTTTTTCTATTTGGAGGCTTGTTTCTGGCCTTGTTCTGGCTTGTGCATGTGGTATGGCGTTTTCGGCAGTTTAATGGGGATCCTTATATATTGTCCGTTTTAATGATGTTAACAGGGCTGGGGTTGTTGATGATGTTTGCCATTCCGGATCCTCTGCGGGATTTGTTGAGGGGGTGGGATACTGTTCTGGCCATCGGGGCAGGGTTGGTTTTCTTTACGGCCTTGTCCCTAATAGATATCCAGCATTGGGGGTATGATTATAGCGAAACGGGGAATCGGAGTTTTTGGTGGTTAGGGGGGGCTGCGCTGATTTCTCTTCTGCTACTCACCATTGGTTTTGGGCCAGAAGGGAGTACGGCCAAAGTGAATTTGCGGTTGTTCCTGTTTTTTGGGCCAGAGATCCAGCCTGTCGAAATCATTAAATTGTTCTTGTTAATCTTTTTTGCGGGGTATTTGGCCAGAAAATGGCAGTTTATCCGCCAATTAGATGCGCACCTACCGATATGGGTGGAGTGGGCCGGCATCCGCTTGCCCAATCTAAAGGCGATGTTGCCCATCTTGTTTGGTGTAGCGTTTGCCCTTTTGTTTTTCTATTTACAAAAAGACCTTGGTCCGGCCCTGGTTATTTGTACCACCTTCTTGGTACTCTATGCTTTTACTCGGCATCATTGGGCGGCATTAGGGCTTGGTTTAGTTTTGCTTATCGCCGGATTTTGGGTGATGTATCAGTTAAATCCAACGGTGGGTTCGCGAATTGAGATGTGGCTTTCTCCTTGGGATAACGAAGCAGACGGCGGAGATCATTTGGCATATTCATTCTGGTCACTGGCTGCGGGTGGCTGGTTGGGGCAGGGTTTAGGGGATGGCTCTCCAGCAGATACACCCGCTGCCCATACAGATATGATCCTTTCTGCGATTGGCGAGGAATTGGGGTACTTTGGTTTGGTGGCGGTGGTTTTGCTTTATGCCATATATTTTCATCGTGGTTTAGCGATTGCTTTAAGGACCGATGCCCGCTTTAGTCTTTTTCTAGGATTGGGTATTGTGGCTTCAACGATGATCCAATTGGTGTTGATTGCGGGAGGGGTTTTTGGATTGTTGCCCCTAACAGGTGTTGTGTCACCCTTTCTCAGTTATGGAAAGGTGGCTGTGATCATGCACTTGGTTTTTGCGGGATTGTTGATGAGCCTTTCCAATCAAAACCCGTCGGAGCAATTTCGGCAAATTCAGGAAAAGGATTTCGGAAAACCGATACAAACTTTACGGTATGCGTTCTTGGTGCTGGGGTTGCTGGTCTTGGGACGTGTTGGGTATCTTCAATTAATTCAAGCAGATGAGGTTTCGCTTAAGCAAGCACTCGTCATACAATCCGATGGCCTTAAAAGTTATACGTATAACCCACGTATGCTGCGCATTCGCGACGCCCTGCCTTTAGGGAATATATATGACCGGAATGGGATCCCGCTTGCTGCCTCGGATACGAGTGCTTTTACTTCTTTTAAAAAAATATATCGGGAACTTGGATTTCCACTAAGTAAAAATGAGTTGCTTTCACCTAAGCGTCATTATCCTTTTGAGGCACTCACCTTTTATTTACTGGGGGACCTCAATAATCGGGTAAAGTGGAATGCTCCGAATGGCCTGTATGCCGAAAATAGATACCTTTCTACCTTGAGAGGGTATGATAACAAGCCCGTGGCCCGGAGGATCACCCATCGGCTGGCAGATGGCACCGATACGACCTATACGGTGGTTAAGTTCGATTATTCGCCGTTATTACCTTTCTTGCGGGGAGCGGATCCGAAAAATGCAGATAAAATTCTGAATACAAAGCGTGACCTAAAGCTGACCATTGATGTACGGCTTCAGCAAAAAGTGGCGGAAGTCTTGCGGCTTAAAACTGCTCAAATGGGGTTGCAGAAGAAAAATCAGATTGTTTCGGCCGTGGTGTTGGATGCCAAAAAGGGCGACTTGCTGGCTTCGGTATCGTACCCATTGCCCCACGAAGTCTTTATTTCCCCCAGTCTGGCCCAGTCTAAGGTGTCACTCTTCGATCATGCACTCTATGCGTCTAAGCCTCCAGGCTCTACCCTCAAAGTGGCGACAGCCATGGCGGCCTTCCGAAGAGGAGGTGATGGTGCTGCGAATTGGACGGTGTTGGTAGATCAACGGAACCGTTGGGGACGATATTTTAGGTCAGGAGAGCCAAGTGGTGTGGTGGATATGGAAAAAGCGGTTGTATATTCCGGAAATGTCTATTTTGCAAGTTTGGCAGCCGATCGTGTGGGACCTGAAGGAATGTTATATGTTTTGGATGCGTTTGGTTTTGTGGTTCGAAACAGCGCATTTGAAAAACAACAAAAATTAGAACGACTGTATGCAAACAGCCTTCATAACTTGGCACAGGCTGGATTTGGACAAGGGGAAGTTGTGGGGGCACCTATTAATGTGGCGCGGATGGCGGCGGCTGTTGCCAATGAAGGCAAAGCAGTAGAACCGCGATTTTTTCTTGAAGAGACCACGTTTGTAGGAGCGCCGAAGACCATTTTGACAACTGGTCAGGCGGCTTTGCTTAAAAACATGATGCGAAAGGTGGTAACTACGGGAACGGCAAAGTCCATTGCCGGAAACCGTTCGCCCATTTCTGGAAAAACCGGAACAGCCCAACAAACCGGACATCTTGATCATGCTTGGTTTGTCGGCTTTGTTCCCGACGGCAAAGGAAGCCATCTGGTGGTGGCAGTGCTCGCCGAAGATTCCGGAAAACATGGAGGGGATGTTGCACCCATCGCAGGTGCCATCATAGATGCTGCCCGTAATTTGGGCCTAATTAAATAAGCCTATTATCCCACCCAATAGCGTGTACTGAGCCATGATGAATGAGCCTAAATCTAATCAAGATGAATCCTTAGACGAAGAGCCTGAGACCTTGGTTCTGAATCCGGCAAGTGAGCCACCGACAGACGAAATAAAGGCGGACGAAGGAAAGAGGCCAGAGCAGGTCCCTGCTGCCGTTGTGATGAACCCATTGGAACCGCCTATACCTCTCACGCCGAAAAGCCAAGAAGAAGGTGGTTCACTTTTTAAACGGTTGTTTGGGAAGTTAAGCAAACCAAAAGATGTGGTGGAAGCCATCGAGAACTTAATTCCTCAAGAAAAATCTACGCTTGAGATTCGGTACGAAATGGTAGAATTGGTGGAGCAGACATTGCGGCCACATCGCAGGCGTGGTGTGGTGTTACCATATAACTTGGCCCTGATACATATTGTGGCGGAAACTCCGCAAGAACAACAAAAATATGTGGCGGCCATCTCGGACCTGTCGCCTTCGCTCCAAGATGCCGTGCTTGAAAAACTGATTTCCGGACGGTTTAATGTTCCGGAAGATTTTCAGGTGGATGTACTCATCTATCCGGAAGTACCCGCTAAAATTGCCGATGCTTTTACCGAAAACCGGGTCTATGTAGAGTTGGCAAAACGCACCGCTGCCACGTTAGTGGGTTTGTTGACCGTGATCAAGGGTCTTTCTGGCCAGACTGCCTATAAACTCCAAACCAATCAGGCGTATAATATTGGTAGGCTAGAGGAAATCATGAATCCACGTGGACATCTTGTGCGCCAGAACCAAATCTATTTCTCCGATCCGAACGCTTTACCTCTTGGCGACGCAAACCGTTCGATTAATGATACGGTATCCCGAATGCACGGCAAAATCCAGTTCGACAACAAGAAGAACAAGTTTGTATATTATAATGAGCAAGGAACAACCAGCTTTTTTCGGACAGGATATACTTCCAGCAAGAAATTAGCCACAGGGCAGTCGGTGGCCTTGGAGCCGGGAGATGTGCTCTATTTAGGCTCGGCCTGTATCCGTTTTGACGGATGATTATCCTTGAATTTCGGTGACTAATTCGATTTCTTTCAGAATCATCTGTACCCGAAAGCACTGCTCGAATTCTCCTTCATATACATTGGCTTTTCCTTTGGTATGCACCTCCCAAGCCAGTTGTTCACCACGTTCCATCGAACAGCCCGTTGCTAGTTGAAGTTGATAAATAACCTCGTCGAAGGTATGCACATTGTCGTTATAGAGGATTACGCGCCACGGGCGATCCAGTTGTACATCGGTGACTTCTAAGATGTCCTCTAAAGGAGCGTTGATACCAGAGGCCACTATATATGCAGGAGAAAGGCTTTTCATGGTGTTTAAACAGGCTGTAAAGCAACCGTGTAGTTTTCCATCACGGGGTTCGAGAGTAGTTTTTCAGCAGCATTGCGCACCATCAATTCGGCGTCCAAAGCGGAGTCTGCCTGCACCAACAATTCAATATGCTTTCCAATGCGGACATGGGAGAGTTGTTGGTATCCCAATTGCTCCAGTGCATGTTCTGCTGCTTTGCCCTGTGTGTCTAAGATAGAGGGCCGCAACATGACGGTAATAAGTGCCTTAAAGGTCATTGTGTTGGGTTTTAAAGGGTGGTTTCCGGTTCTGTCTCGACCCAAAGGGTGCGTACAAGGGTGACGAGTGCGTAAATCAGGTTCGCGATCAGGTACAATACAATGGATAAAAAGATGCCTATATCTTGTAGGATCAGAATAAGGATGAAACAAATACCGAAGCCAATCCATAGCCATGGATATGTCCGAATTGAAGAAACAGTAGGTTTGGGAATGGAAGCAAACCGAATGGTACTGACCATAAAAAGGGAAAGCGTAACGACCAAAGGAACCAGAACAGACTTGCTACCAAACTCGAAATGTGCGGCAAAATTAAAATCGTGAAAGGCCAAAATAAAAGCAACAATTGCCAGTGCTTGCGCAGGAATGGGTAATCCTGAAAAGAAAAAACTTTTCTCGGAGGAAGCATTGGTGTTAAAACGTGCGAGCCGGATGGCGCCACCTAATGCCGGAAGCGCAGCAACAAGCATACCTACAACCCCCAGCGTGTGCAAGTCGAAGGCATATACCAAAAATGCGGGAGCAGCGCCAAAAGAAACCACATCGGCCAGTGAATCCAACTCGATCCCAAATTCACTGGTGGCGTTGGCCATTCGTGCCACCATGCCGTCAAATAAATCAAACAAGCCAGCAATGATGATCAGCCAACAAGCCGCCAACAGGTTGTTTTCGTGTACCTGCACAATGGCTAAAAAACCACAAAAGAGGTTTAGAAGCGTAAGGGAGGAAGGGGCCACGGAGCGTGGAATTTGTTTCCGTGGTCGGTCGGAGCGGTTCTCTCGATAGATTATAATCCGTTCTCGTAACTGCGGTTTTTTTCGCGCTTTTTGAAAACGGCGTCGAAAGCGGCTTTGTGGCATAACGTACTCCGGTTATTGAGGGATGCGGCCCAGAATGGTGATTCCAGCATAAACCTGCTGGCCCATTTGGACGTCCACCTGCACATCTATTGGCATTAAAATGTCCATTCTCGAACCAAATTTAACGATTCCAAAACGTTCGCCTGCTTCTACCTGATCTCCTGGGCGGATGTGGTACTCGATGCGGCGTGCCACAAAACCAGCAATTTGTTTAAACAAGAACTTGCGTCCACTTGGGTGTAAAACCCCAATTTGGGACCGTTCGTTGCGCTCACTGGCTTTGGGTTCCCAAGCCACTAAATACTCGCCGGGGACGTATTGATCAAATTCAACAAGCCCTTTTACGGGTGAGCGGTTTACGTGAACGTCTAAGGGAGACAGAAAAATAGATATTTGGCGGGCTTCGCCTTTAAGATAGAGCGGTTCCTGAACGATTTCGTTCACCACAATTTTACCATCGGCTGGGGCCATTAATAAGTATCCGTTTTTGGCTTCCTCTGGCGGGACTCGTTTCGGATCTCGGAAGAAATATAGGGTGAACAAAACGGAAAAAAGGGCCAATCCATAAAAAAAAGCGCCCACTACACCGCTGAGTCCAATTCCGACCAGTGTTAATAGCAGTGCCAGGACACATGAAACGGCAATAATGCCATAACCTTCTTTTGCAAACATGTCTAACGTAGATGATTTGGGGTAAATTGATCCTAATTTAAGTTTGTTTGAGGAAGCAGATTGGGAATTTTGGGCAAGTTGAGGAAATAAGGTTGTGTCGTATGTATGCTTCTGGGTAACGCCAAAAGTGCTTGGCAAGATCGTTTGACGTAAGCCCCTTCTTTTTGTACTTTAAATAAATGCAATAAAGCAATGCTCAACTTTTTATTTATGGCAATCTTAAACCAAAAACAATTCATGCTCGTTCCCGTCCTTCTGGGCGTGTTTATGGGATGCATGTCCAAAAAAACGCCCACTCAACCTGAGGATGCTGGTGTGGTGGTTGCTTGTGGAAAAACCTTTACGGGCAAAGCGGGTGATCTGTTTTCATTGAGTCTGAATGCGAATCCTTCTACTGGTTATGCGTGGTATCCAACCGAAGAGAGCAAAGCCATAGCTGTTCAAGTGAACGACGGCGTTTTTAAGTCTTCGAATACGGATCCTATGGTGGTTGGCGCAGGTGGAACCCAAACACTTCCCTTTAAAGTGGTTAAATCGGGTGAAGTGGTGGTGGAATACCGTCGAAGTTGGGAAAAAGAAGTTTCGCCAGCAGAAACTTGTCGTGTAACCGTCCAACTGCTTTGATGGGATATTAATCTACCTCGGTTTGTCTCTTCGCAGTGCATCCGGGTAAAATTACGCTATTACGCTGAGTTTCTGCTTCCCGTCAGGGGTAGCCCATCCAGCAACGAAGCCAGGTTTTGGGTGAGACGCTGGCGGGTGAAGTTTTGCGGATATGGCCTGACCGACGATCTATCTGAGTCAGACAATAGTGTTTCTATGCGGTTGCGAATAGCGGCAACATCTTGGTGAGAAATCATTTCTCCGGCACCCGCCGCTCTTAAAACCTTCGCCGCATCCCCGTTTGGCGGCCCTATGGCCAGAATGGGTTTTCCTGTGGCCAAATATTCAAACAATTTACCTGTTAAAATTCCCTCGGTTCCAGCCTTTTCTTCAATAACAAGAAGCAAGGCATCTGCGGTTTGCATACATAACAACGCCTCTTCGTGGGCCACATAGGGTTGTTGTATCAATATATCATCTATGTGCTTTTTGTGCATATCGGCCAGTACCCGTTCATCTGTCCGGCCTGTGAACTGCAACCGAATGGTTGGCCAGTCTCTTCGGATATCGGCGATGGCCTGCCACAATCCACTGGGGTTCACAAATAAACTCCCTGTATAAGCAAGAGTGAACTGTTCTTTTTTCGTGGGAATATGTGGCATCGGCGGGAAATCATTTGGATCAAATCCATTCGATAGTAAGTGCATCCTTTCAGGATGTTGCATCCGCTCTTGCATTTGTCGAAGGTAATAGGGAGACACCATGGTCACCAAATCCGCTCCATTTAGTACCTTACTTTCGAGTTTGGCGTCCCACCAATGTGCTAAACGGGTATGGGGCAATGTATGGTAATAGCTGATGTCCGTCCACGGGTCCCGAAAATCGGCCAGCCATGGAATGCCCGTTTTTTGGTGTAATTTCAGCCCAATGAGGTGCGTAGAATGGGGCGGCGAAGTGGTAATGATGGCGTCGAAAGGGCGGGAATGGATCACGTTTAAGGCTTTTTGCAGGGCTGGTCTGTTCCACCCAATTCGGGCATCTGGGATAAAAAGATTGGCACGTAGCCACTGCATTAGGCGTTCTTTAGGGGTTGTTGCCTCGTGAAGCGTCCCTACAGTTACGGTTTGGTCTTTTCTTCCGGTGAAGCGTGCATAAAGCTCAAGTGGATTAAAAGCGCGTGTTCGGTGTATTTCTACTTCAGGAGGCACTTCTGCTATGAGCGAGGGGTCTATGGCGGGAAAGGCCGCATAAGCGGGATCAACGGTCAGCACGGTTGGCATCCACCCATATGTGGGCAGATATCGCACAAATTTCAAGCTGCGCTGAACACCAGGGCCGCCAGAAGGCGGGAAATAATACGCAATAAAAAGAACCTGTTTCATGCACGCTATTCAAACAACGTCCCTACTTGGAAATTGGTTTTTTTTACAGGCGTTTCGTGGCCAGTGGAAATGGAGCGTGTGGCGTTACCGTCTTTGACTTGAGGTGGTCGTTTAGGGGTTGGAGACGAGAGCGGTTTTTCACCTGATTTGGCCTTGAGGTCCATTTGTATGGCACCGTTTTGGTGAATAGGCTGGAAGAGATTACCTGTCGGGTCTGGTGAAAACCAGCGCTCTATCATGGGTCGGTAGTCCGGTTGGGTTTTATGAACAAATTCATTGGTGGTCGCTTTGTAAAAATAGTCTTGTGCCCATTCATGGTGGTTTCTAGCAATGGCATCTACGGCATCACACACATAATGGATCTCGGCATTGGTCATCGTAGGGTGTAAGGAAAGGCGAACCCAGCCCATTTTGGCGGAAAGATCACCTTGGTCTATGCGGGAAGTCATCTGATGTGATACTTCAGGGGCTACATGTAGCAGATAATGCCCATAAGTTCCTGCACAAGAGCAGCCTCCGCGCACCTGAATGCCAAAACGGTCGTTCAGGAGTTGAACCACCAAGTTGTAGTGAATGGGTTGTAATAAAAAAGACATCGCACCGAGTCGGGTGGTGTGGGCATCTGCCAGAAGATATACCCCGGGAATTTTACGAAGTCTTTCAAAAGCGATCGCCAAGAGTTCATGTTCTCGGTTTCGGATATGGTCTGTTCCCATTTCTTCTTTCAGCAAGACAGCCAAGGCGGCACGCATGGCCTGTAGGAAGCCTGGAGTTCCGCCGTCTTCTCGTGCTTCGATATCATCGAAATAGCGGTGCTCGCCCCAAGGATTGGTCCATGCCACTGTACCTCCTCCGGGCTGATCTGGTACATGAGAACGATAAAGTTGACCATTAAATACCAAAACGCCAGGTGTTCCAGGCCCTCCGAGGAATTTATGTGGCGAAAACATGATGGCGTCTAGGGCTTCCATCGGGTCTTCCGGGTGCATGTTAATGTCCACATAAGGGGCGCTCATGGCGAAATCCACAAAACACACGCCACCATGCTCATGCATAATCCGCGCCAGTTCGTGATAGGGTGTTTCTATGCCAGTGACATTGGAACAGGCCGAAAATGCGCCAATCTTGAGTTTCCGGTCTTTAAACTTGGTAAGCGCATACCGCAATTGGTCCGGATTAACCAGACCCTGTTCGCATGGCTCAAGGCATACAACATCCACCAAGCATTCTAACCAAGAAGTTTGGTTGGAATGGTGTTCCATGTGGGTAATAAATACCACAGGCCGATCTTGTGGATGGATCTGAATCGCTTGGTTGAGTGGGTCGGGGACACGTAGTCCGAGTATGCGTTGAAACTTGTTGATAACACCCGTCATCCCGGTCCCACTCAGGATTAGGGCATCATTGGGGCCAGCATTGACATGTTTTTTTAGGATGTGTTGGGCTTTATGGTAAGCCATGGTCATGAGGGAGCCTGTAATACTGGTTTCCGTATGGGTGTTGGCAACGTATGGTCCGAATTGTTCCAGCATTTTGCGCTCAATAGGGCCATATAGACGGCCACTGGCAATCCAGTCTGCATAAACTATTTTTTTACGCCCATATGGAGACTCGAACATCTGGTCTATCCCAACAATGTTTCGGCGAAAGCGCATAAAATATCTTTCTAAAGGGGTCTGCGCCTCGGTACTTGCACCGAGCATATTGGCCAATTCGTTCATTGTGGTATTTTATTATTTGAGGGCTGGAAGTGTTTCTTAAGATACAAAATATTGGTCAATTGTTTATCTGGCTGTTGCAAATAGTTCGGCCCATGATTGTTGTGGGAAAAAGGAAACAGATATCCGGTATCTGGATCGTTTGAGGGGTCTCTTTTTTAACGTGCTATTGAAGCGTATTGCTGCTTATGAGGTGCTTCCGACGAGGGAATATTTTCCGTTCTTTTTGTTTGGTCATTCTGTATCTTGAAAAAAATAGACATCAATCCTTGAAGCGATGATTCATAAATGGCTTTTTCTTGTATCTAAATGGGTGTTAGGCATCTTCCTGACCTACGCACTGGTGCTAAGTACACTCGTTCAAATGTATCCGCAGAAGAGCCGAAAACTGGGAGATATGTATCTGGAGCGTCCCCAAAATGCTCCGGAGAAGGTTGTGATTGGCCAAAAAATTGATGAAAATATAAAGAATATTATATCCTTAACGGAAGAGGAAGCACGGGTAGTGGGCCAACTGATTCGGTACGAACTGCCAGATACGAAGACGTTCCTCAATATTGATCCGAGTGGAAATATCATCTTGGGTATATATGTCCCCTATCTGATTATAGTGTGTCTGTTGGTCTTATACACTTACGATCGCCGAAAATCAAAAACTGAACTTCAACTACGTCTGATTCTTCTGCACGAACTTGAAGAACGCTTCAGGATACGCGGGAGCAACTTACACGATGTGGTTATCAACCCTATGAAACGATTTGCCGAGGAATTGCCTCATACATTAATGAAACACATCACAAGGGTGATTCCGGATGAGGACGAAGCCTTAGAAGTAGCTGTACAACTCCATGAACCCCTCAAAGGTCTGTCGGAGCGGGTAAACTTGATGGCAGGTCTGGCGCATGATATTTATCGGGATATAGCCCCCCCCATTCATCTGATTGGACTAAAAAACACCATTCAAGCGTACCTCGGCGAAGTCCAAAAGCATCATTCCACGTTGACAATACAAACGGAATTGGAAGCAACCCCTTATTTAGAAGGCAATCTTGGTATCCAATTGTTCCGTATGGTACAGGAAGCAGTCGGTAATGCACTGCTACACGGGAAAGCCTCTAAGATTCAGGTAGAGCTATTGGAATACGGTGGGTATGCTTTTCTGACCGTCCAAGACAATGGTTGCGGCTTTGATGTGCCCAGTGATTTTAATGCTCTGGTTAGAAGCAAACACACCGGACTTGCCAATATGAAATACCGCGCCGAGGGGATTGGTGCACGGCTGTTGGTCACGTCTCGACCTAACGAAGGCACCCGTATCGAAATACGGCTACCAGCTCCTCGAAATACAGAGAAGTGGCTGCCATGAAAAAAAAACGCATTGAAGTGATTATTGCCGACGACGGTTCCTTCTTGGAAACCTGTAGTCGCTACTTCGACGGTACGGAAATACAGGTGGTTGCTACAGCCACTTCGGCGGAAGAAGCCGTGATGCAAGCCATTGTTCATCAGTATCGGGCGGATATTTTGATTCTGGACGTGGACTTGGGCGTAGGCCGCTATGCCACCGATGTATTGCGCGAACTAAGAAAACGCAGTATTCGCATTAAAACATTAATTATTTCTGGTTTGGTACATGAAGTGGCATACGTACTCCCCTTTAAAGGTTTGGTGGAAGGCATTCTACATAAAAATGAAGACAAGGCCCTCATTAGAAAAGCGGTAAGGGGAATTGCTTCCGGCCAAACTGGCTTTTATTCCCCTGAGTGCGCAGATATTTTGGTCAATAGGGATTTTCGCAAATTCTATTCGCTTTCCGAAGATGAAGTAGAAGTGCTTTATCTCTTAACAAAGGGTTTTACGAATACCAGCCGATTGGCCGGATTTTTTGCGACACAGCATATGGGGTTGATAGATGATGACTTATTGGCCAATATTCGACGCACCAAATATTTGTTTCAGGAAGATGTTCCTGCCTCCAAAGCAAAAGACAAAAGTGTAAGCGAGTACATCAAGCAGTTTGTGCAATCGGAAGAAGGTAGAAGTCAGAAGTTTGCACTTGATCTGGGTACCATTCGTAAACCCGTCTTGCAAGACGATGGAAAAGTGCGGTATGAAAGAACCACAGGTGATCATTTGCCTTTCGAGGAACAGCTAACCCTGTTATTAAAACGAGAAGAAGGCCGGGTGAGACGAGATATCCTGCCAAGAATATTTTCGGAATTGGAAATTGAATCTACCATAGAAGCTTTGCTTTGGGCGCAAAAATGGGATTTACCTAAGTATTATGATCTATCCCATATATGAAAACCCGAAGTCAATCACATATAACATCCTTAAAAAAACCTTGCCCAGTATGAACAAATTTATTTACCCCAAAACCTTGCTCTGGGTTGCACTGGCTGCAATAGCGGGTTGCGACCAATCATCGTTAATGTCTTTGCGAGATGAAACCACATCTATAACAAAGCTATACACCGATTTGCCTGCTAATTTCTCTGTATTACCGCTTAATACCACCTTGCAACTTTCTAAAAAAACTTCATTACAGTTCCCAATGCTGGTCTCAAAAGACCAAGCGAATGCAGCAGATCCTGCATTTGGGGTGATTTTTGTCTCGGATGGTACGATAAGCAACCCGCATCTTGAATTGGTAGATCCATTGGAAAATATTCAGGAGGGGGAGACGTTGAGCAGTTACGAAGCCGATGGCCCTACCCGACAGGTTTCTAAAGTGAGCGTTACCCTGAACGAAAATGGGTTTACTACCCAAGCCCTTTTTTACGATAATTCGTATT
Source organism: Bacteroidetes Order II. bacterium (assembly GCA_016788705.1). Taxonomy (NCBI): domain Bacteria; kingdom Pseudomonadati; phylum Bacteroidota; order unclassified Bacteroidota Order II.; species Bacteroidota Order II. bacterium. The sequence continues at coordinate 20,156 of JAEUSQ010000017.1, read as the reverse complement.
TGCCCGAGGCCAACACCGCCACACACGTATTGGTAGCCTTTTATGACGAAAATGCCTTAACGGAAGAAGCCCAATACTTCAGGTTATTCAATCGGGCACAATTGGCCAATGGCATCACCAACCTACCGAACTCTCCCTTAGGACAGTGCCTCGGCAATACAGAACAAGTTCAGCGTTGCGAACAAACAACGGCCACAAGGGCGCTCAAAAATAAAGGGCATTCGGGAGCGACCATATCTGCCGCACCGATTTGCCTGCCAGCTTCAATTGGCAGTGGGGGAATCAATTATTATTGCTTTGGTGGTGGAAGTGCGGCTTTGTCCAAATCTACGTCCATACAAAATGCAGATGCTCATGTGCGACTGGATTTTCATTTGGTACTTGATCCTCAAAATCCACTATCCTTCACCCAACCCGAGAGAATGATTGCGGCCTATGTGATGGAAGGCAACACGGCCTTTGGGCTTGCAGGGTACAAACGCCCGCCTTCACAATTTACAACACCATTCCCGGTGGAGATAGACCGATTCCGGCAAACTTCAGGATTAACCATCCACTAAGTATAAAAAACACTTCTTATTAACCTACATTTCTTTGTATGTTACCTGCCCAAAGCCATGCTCTCCCAGGGTGTGGCTTTTATTTTATTCGTGTTTGAATGATGATCTGTGTTACTTCTTTTACCTCCAATAGGGGAATTTCCCAAACGGATTTTATGGGATTATACTGGCCTTTAAGTGGAATGGCCTTGATAAATTCAAATTCCTGTTCTGGAGTGATGGGGATGTTTAGCCGGACTTCTTTTGCAGCGTCTGGGCCTTGGTTTTCCAGCGCCACTTTGGTCCAAACTGTGTATCCTGGTTGCATGTCCTGTGTTTCTGTTCCGTCCGGTTTAAAAACTTGTACAGTATGTTTTACTTCAACCTGGGCTACAAAGGGCCGGAATCCTGCGTCTAAGCGAATCACTTTCTGCGGGCATCCGGGTAGGAAAACGCGCATTTCCGGAAACCCCTGCTCATTATTGAAGGGGGGCACGGCATCCGAGTTAACGTCTGGGGAGGTTGCCTCAACTTCGGTCAGCCGGACATTGGCCAGCGGTCCTTTAAAGTCTGCTACTTCGTTCAGGATAACTTTTAAGAGATTGAACTTCGGGAAGTCCGATAACGTAAAGCGATATTGGCCACGCCCATCGGTGCGTTGGGTGTCCAATAGGTTTTGGTCGTCCCAAAGTTGTAAGGTGAGAGACGGGAAGCCGGATTCATCAGGGTCTTGAATGCGGTTAAAATTGGCATCTTTCCAAACCCGCCCGACTATTTGTATGGGTTTTGTACAACGGGTATTGGCCTCTAAAATCGGGACTGAGAAATATGCCAAGTGATCTTGCGCGTAGGTGTGGAGTACGTCAGCAAACAAGATGGAAAAAACGAATAATGCACGATGAAGAAAAAGGAATTTTTTCATGGTTATGTGGATTCTAAAGCCAAGCGATCTGTTTTTTTAAGAGAGGCGACCACCAATTCATAAGAATGATCTATCAATTCGAGTACCAGAGAAAGGGGCAAACGTCCATCTACAGTAAGGGTATTCCAGTGCTGCTTGCTCATATGGTAGCCTGGCATAATTGCATCATATTGGGTACGAAGTTCTACTGCCCGTGATGGATCGCACTTCAGGTTGATGCGTGTGGGTGTCTCGTCCAAGGGGAGTAGGGCAAAAATCTTTCCCTTTACCTTCATCACCAAAACATTCTCACCGAAGGGAAACGTCTCGATAGCCCCATTTTTTTGAACTAAATAATCGTATAGAGTTGCAAATAAATTCATGATGCGGATAAACAAATCAAACAGATGAAAATTAAGTATGCCCGCCCCGTTGAAGTGCAAGAGGGAGTGAATCCGAAAGATAAATTCGTTACTTCGCATTTCAAAAATTCTTTTACAGTTTTTATCTCTTTGTAATTGTTAAGTTTGGCGAGTTCAAGGTTTGGTTTTGGCATGAAAATTTATTTGGTGTCCTAAGTTCCAGCGCTTAAATTACCTGATTATGAGAAGAACCAAATTGAAATTCGGCGTAGTAGTCTTGTTATTGCTCTTTCTGGGCGGTGGCGTGGCGGTGCCGTGGGTTCATCTCGTACACCATCATTCAGACTTTTTCTGCTATGAACATCCTCAGCACAAAAACCACGAGGGTGAGGCAGATGATTGTTCGCTGTGTGATGCGATCAAATACCAGACGGCGCTCCCAAGTATCGGTCTGACGATCGCACCGCAGATAGCGGTATTTTCGGTTGAACGCTATTTTATCTCCGAAACCCCGCCTTTTCGTTCCGAATTCCATTCTCGGCCCTCTCGCGCTCCTCCGGTAGGTTAATTACCCTTTCTTTTTCCAACCTGAATCGTTTCCCCCAATGGGCCTTCAATGGCTCGTGGTGGGTGGCGGTGTGCATGGCACCTTCTTGTCGCATTCTTTAATGAACCACGCGCAGGTAGCCCCTTCGGAGATCGGGGTGATAGACCCGCACGAAGCGCCCTTGGCGATGTGGACGCATTGTGCAAAGAACGTCGGAATGTCGGTCTTGCGCTCCACCATTGTTCACCCTACCCATCAAACACAGCGTTTTCAGGAGCAACAAGCCATCTTTAAAGCGACTTACTTAAAACAATTATAAACCATGACCAGAAGCAAACTTCCTGTAACGGTACTCTCCGGCTACCTTGGTTCCGGAAAAACAACCTTGTTAAACCATATTCTGCACAACACACAGGATAAGAAGATTGCCGTAATCGTCAATGACATGAGCGAGGTAAATATTGATGCCGCGCTTGTTCGGAACGATGAAAAAGCCATTACCCGCACCGATGCCAGTTTGGTGGAAATGACCAATGGCTGTATTTGTTGTACCCTTCGCGAAGACTTATTGGTGGAAATCCGCAAATTGGCCTTGCAAAACAAGTTCGAGTACCTCGTAATTGAAAGTTCTGGCATCTCCGAACCGATGCCTGTGGCGGTAACATTTGCCTTCGAGGATGAAAATGGCCAAAGTCTGTCTTCTTTTGCACAATTGGATACTATGGTGACGGTGGTGGATGCCCATAACTTTTTGTCAGACTTCAATTCTGCGCAAACCCTCAAACAACTGGGACAAGAAGTGGGCGAAGGCGATGAACGCACCTTAGTGGATCTACTAACCGACCAAATTGAGTTTGCAAACGTTATTATACTGAATAAAACCGATACTGTAACGTCCATGAATATCCATTATCTGAATAGTATTTTACGAACCTTAAATCCTGATGCCCAAATAATTACTTCGACTTATGGCAAAGTTGACTTGGACGAGGTGCTGAATACGAACTTATTCAATATGGAGGAGGCCGAGAACGCTGCCGGATGGGCCAAAGAATTGGCAGGGGAACACATTCCGGAAACCGAAGAGTACGGCATTTCGAGTTTTGTTTACCGATCCCGCCGCCCATTCCACCCGAAACGGTTCTACGACTTCTTTAATGCAAGTTGGAAGGGGGTGATTCGGGCCAAGGGCTTTTTTTGGCTGGCAACTCGCAATACCGATGTGCTTTCCCTCTCGCAGGCAGGCAGAATCCGAAATTGGGAAACCGCTGGTTATTGGTGGGCGGCAGTTCCTAAAGAAAGACGACCCAATACATCAGATTTTAGACAATACTTGCGCACGATTTGGGATGAAAAAGTGGGAGATAGGCGACAAGAATTAGTTTTTATTGGCCAAAAAATGGATGAGAAAAGGTTCCGGACCCTGTTGGATACCTGCCTGATCACGGACAAAGAGCTGGTTGAGCACATTACCAATGGAAAGCCATTGGATGACCCTTGGCCCATTCAGTAGTTTTTTAAGTTTCCCCGCATGGTTGCCCTCGTATTGCTTTCTTGGGATTATGCGGCACGAGGGCAGGGGGAATATACCTACCATACCTGACGCTATGTCAATGGTAAATTTAAACCCAAACTGGGTTTTCCGTTTTTCCCCGCATAACTGTCCTCGTGTTGCTTTGGGATTGTGCGGCACGAGGGCAGGGGAAAATAATCTAATATGTGCAAAAAAGAAGTTATATCACACATGAGTAAGTCTTTTTTATGGTTCCTTGCGGGTCTTGCCTTAGCGCTTGGTGGGTGTCGGCACCTCAAACCCACTCATCCAGCAGAGACCTGTAATGATTTTTCTGGATGGTTGCCTTCGGAACAAAAGGTGGCTCAACATATTCTGCTGCATGGGTTAGACCACGAAGCCCTTTATACCTTGGCCGCAGACCTCAAGCCGATGAGTACCATAGATGATTTTTCGTTTCATACCGATTCGCTCCAAGCGGCCATTCCACAACTGACTCTGTGGGCTAACATTGGGGCAAAGCTATCTTGCAACGGAAAAAAAGTGGTTCTTGTACCTTTTAAAAATGAATTTGATGGCCGGAAATATGTGGAATTATTGGCCTTAGATGTTAATCGTGTTCAAAAAGAAATACGCCGCCATCCATTGTTTTGGGCAAAATTGGGTATCACGGAAGCCACGCCTGTCGAGTTGATTCCACTTTTGGTAGAGTCCGCTGCTAAATATGATCGTTGGCGCGGCTTTGGATATCTATTTGGTTATCCCGATTATGCGGTGGATTTTTTTGTGCAAGCGGGGCAAGAGCAAGACAGTACCAAACAATTTGTGAAACGAGACTTTTTTCAAATTCCAGTTTTTGCCGCCGAAAAAGGCCATTTTACCTATGCCATGCCCAAAGGTCATACACCCGCCTTAGACGACTCTACACGCTACGTTGCTGCCCAGAAAATCCTCGCTCGGTATCGCCTGCTCCGAGCAGAACAACTCCGCTCTGGAACCATTGATGCCAAGAAACTCCTTCGCAATTTGCAAAAAAAACCATAGCACGACCATGAAAATCGGTCTGAATGCCATACCCATTTGGGTCAAATCGTTGCTCACAGGATTGTTGATGGTTGTAGTTACTTCTTTGGTGATGGTCACCAATCTGCAAAAAACCCGCCATACCAACAGCGAAGTCTGGAAACTGTTGCTCAAAACCCAATATGACCGAGAAACCTACCGTCCTACCTTTTCTGCCGAACACCAGAAATTAGAAAACAAAACCATTACCTTACAGGGATATTTGGTTCCGATCGAATTGGCTTTTTCCACCGATCATTTTGGTCTTACACCCGACCCTTCCGACTGTCAGTTTTGTGTGGGTGTTGGACCCGAAAAAATTGTAGAATTGAACTTGGATCGTAAAATTCGCTATACCGATCAGCCTGTAGAGGTGCAAGGTACGTTTAGCCTCTTGCCAAACTCAGATTTATTGCTGTTCTACCGCTTAGACCGCGCCTCTGTTCGTACCGTAGGCCAATAGCTTAGGAAGCCAAAGATGGTTACTCCATCTGTTACACAATCGTTTTAGTGTATTACTCCGTTAGCGACCAAAAAAGCCACACCCATTGTAAAAAGTGTGGCCTTTTGTATAGCCAAACGGATACTTTAGACCTCTGAAGTGTCCTCTAAGGCGGTTTCTGTTTTTTCTGGGGTTGTTTCTTCTTTTTCTTCCTCTTCCTCCTCGTCCGCTTCTTTTTCTTTTACCTTTTTATGTTTTTTTGCGGGGTCTTTGCCATAATCCAAGATATAACCGTCCTCCCGCACCAAAATTTCGCGCTCGCCTTTTCCGGTAATCAGGTCAATTTCGTATTGTACATCGCCATTGGAGTACAAGACGCGCTCTACTGAGTGAATAATCGCACCTGGGAACTCGGCCTCGATGTGGTTGCGGATACCTTCTGGCAAGGCTTCGGTACGCATGTAAATTTCGGAAAGCAAGTGGTGACCCGTCACCGTAATTTCTACTTCGTAAGAAAAGCCGTCTTGCTCGAAGGAGGCTTCATAAATTTTATGGGGAACTTCCCAAGACCACGAAACGCGGCTTACGTCCACTTTTGGAAAAACTTTTTTGAATGCCCGCAAGATTTCGGCGGGAACCACCAATGAAGAATGTGCCATGTGTCTCTTTAAGTAAATGGGGTTACTATGTCAAAAATTTGCCCCTAAAGTAAGAACTTATAGACACATGTGCAAGATGTGTGTAAGTTTTAGAGGATGTTTAATTTGCTTATAATCCCAATGCACGCACAGTCTCCATATCAACTTCACGTTTTCCATTCTTACGGATGGCCACACCAAAGCCCTCGGAGTAGTCCCACATCGTCCAAGGAATTTGATAGCGCTCTAAAATGGTGCGTACATCTCTAATCCAGTTCAGGCGGTCTTGTGGCGGGGCAACCAAGCGATACACTCCAAACTCAGCACAGATCACAGGAACCCGGAACCGTTGACCCCACAAAAAAGGTTTGGCCAAACGGGCTTGTACCCGCGAGCGATCCCACTTTTCGGCGGCATATGCACGGGCAAGTGGCTGGGCAATTGCCGGAAGTTGTGGCAAAAGTTGGTTCATTTTGTTAGCATCGTATGGATATGGAATTTCCCGCAAATACGGCCATGCTGCCACCGCCCAAGTAGCGCCTTGATGGGTAAAGGTGCCCGGTTCATAAAAATGAAACGCATAGACCACATTGGGGTCCTCCACGGGTTGCAACAAATTCAATTGATCCAAACTGGAAAACATGTCTCCAACCGCCACCAGTGTATGCTTGGGTGCGCCCGACCGAATGGCTACAAGTAACTGATTTTGAAGCACTTGCCATTCACGTGAACTGTTCATTACTGGCTCATTGAGCGGTTCTAAGAACAGAAATTCAGGATTGGTGTCGGATACTTTACCCGCCAAAGCGTGCCAAAACCGCGTAAAGACCGCGCGAAAGGCCGCTTCGGTCTCTAATCGTTTTTTGAATGCGGTATTGCCATGCATCTCCAGCGTTACCGCCAAGCCTTGCTCCATCATCATCTCCAAAGCCCGCCGAACCTCGTGCCAATTGGATGCCACAAGGCGTTCGGGTTGCTCCTCGTCCAAGAGCAACGTCGGATCTACGGGAAAGCGGACGTGTTGGAATCCGAGTGCTGAAAGGGTCTGGAAGTCTTCTTCCGTCATAAAGGTGCGCATCCGTTCCGTTGTAATGGTGGTTTGTGCAAACCAATGGCTTAGGTTAACCCCACGGTTCATGCGTTCAAGACGGGTCTTAGGCACTTGAGAGACTGGATCAATATCTACCTCCATCGGGTTGTCGCACGAAGGAAGCAACCACAACGCCCATACCCACAAAATCCTGTGGTGAATATGCTTGAGGATAATGACTAAATCCTTTGTTTTCATCTTTGTAATTGGATTAAGAACGGCCTGTGTAATTATTACAACCTGAACATGAGAATGCCAAATTCTTCAAATCGTCCGAGCCACCGCCCACAACGGGAATAATGTGTTCTATTTAAAATGTATTTGTTGTGAACCATTGAGTCGTTATGACGTGTTGCATATGCTTTTTCCATAATTAAGTATGTTATCAGGAGTGTAACTTTCTGTTGAAATGGCTGATGCACTTATGCAAAAGCCAAAAGGGTTGCACAAAAGCAATCCGAAACCAAAAATCATTCACGAAATTGCCGTCGTACTTCATGTTTTGGATAAAGCATCAAAACTGGTCATTCCGGCCAGTTTAAAACCTACCGCCTTTCGATACAAGCCATCGCAAATACCTTTGAGGCACTCTTGACGGCGCTGGTGAAAAGACCCACTACCGAATTAACCATGAAGGACGATACAAGGTGATTAGGCCGGAGAAGAAGTAAGAAACTTTACCGCTACCTTGGTCTTCTTGTCGTATCTTACGACACTTTTAGACTAACCGTATCGTTGTACATGCGCATTATTGCCGGAAAATTTAAAGGTCGTTCCTTGAAATCGCCCAAGGGCGAAATTACCCGTCCTACCACCGACCGCGTGCGGACTTCTGTGTTCAACTTGTTGTATTCTCGGATGGAAATGCGTGGTGCGCGTGTCTTGGACATGTTTGCCGGAACAGGTGCACTGGGGATAGAGTCTATGAGCCGGGGGGCAGAAAGTACTACCTTTATCGAGTTGAACCGTACTGTTTTAGAACTTACAAAGCAAAATGCAAGCATATTTGGCATAGAAAAACAATGCTGGTTTCAATTAGGCGATGCGGTAGGGTTTATCCAAAAATACCGAGGACCACAGTTTGATGTGGTGTTTGCAGATCCACCTTATGAGTTAGAAGCCATTCCTCAATTACCGGAATGGGTTTTTCCACAGCTCAAGCCAGAAGGCTTGTTTGTTTTGGAGCATGATGCCCGTCATAGCTTCGACGAACACCCGGCGTTGGATACGAGCCGGGCTTATGGCCGTACCATCGTCTCCGTTTTCCGACCTGCTCTGCTAAATGAATTGGACGACGACTGATGTATGCGGGTCTCTTATCATGAAGCCTATTATGTACCTTTGCCGGAAAAACATCCGTTTCCGATGGGGAAATATCCGGCATTGTACCACTACTTGGTTTCCGAAAACTTGGTAAAGGCCAGCGACGTCGTACAGCCCAACGAGACAGAAATACAAGACCTATTATTGGTCCATACAGCCGATTATGTACATGGGTTTATGCATGGAACCCTACCTCCGGCCGCAATACGTAAATTGGGCCTGCCTTGGTCGGCGGGCTTGGTACGACGCTCCTTATTGGCCTGTCAAGGAACCATCAATGCTGCTCTAATGGCTTTGCATGACGGCTTGGCCGCGAATTTGGCAGGTGGAACGCATCATGCTTTTCCGGGACATGGCGAGGGGTATTGTGTCTTCAACGATGTGGCCATCGCTATCCGTGTTTTACAGCAAGCCAAGTGGATTCGTCGAGCGCTGATTGTAGATTTGGATGTGCATCAGGGAAATGGAAGCGCCTATATTTTCCGGAATGATCCAGTCGTATTCACCTTCTCGATGCATGGCGAAAAAAATTATCCGTTCCACAAACAAACGTCGGACTTAGACGTGGCCTTGCCGGATGGTTTGACCGATGACGAATATATGGTTTATTTAAGACGGTTTCTACCTCAATCCATCAGACTTGCTCAACCAGATATGGTCTTTTATCTGGCAGGAGTAGATGTTTTGGCAGGAGATCGTATTGGGCGCTTAAAGCTATCGCCTTGGGGTCTTCGCCAACGAGAGCATTTTGTTCTCGAAACCCTGCATTCCGCACAAATTCCCGTTTGCCTCACCCTCTCAGGCGGATATGCGGCTTCTGCTGAAGAAACGGCGCGTATGCATGCCATCTGCTACCAAGAGGCCCGGTCTATTTTTGGATAGGTGGTTGGTGTTTTTTACTACGTAAAATGCCATCCGGCTTGGGAAAAGACACGTTTAGTGCGATCCTTTTGCCGGATGACTGTCCTCAAAAACGTTTGTGTTAGAGAAGAGGCCTATTCTTACTTTACCGAAATTGCCAGGCTATATGTACCGGAAGTAGGAAATCCATTGTAAATCGTTCCTTGAACCGAGAAGTTTATGGTTTGATTGTTTGAACTTGCCGTCCATGATTTACGCAGGGTGTAGGTGGTTGTGGTAACGTCGGTAGCCTTTACATTCACCCCTTCTTTGTAGGCTGGTAGGCAAGAACCTTTTTGGGTATTGACCGAAGAGGTGTATGATGTAGAGCCGCCAATCATAAGTGCTACGCCACTGTAGTTGGTAGAAGTTTTCGGATCGGTTGTGCTTTCGGGATTGCAGCTATATGTGGTAGTTTTTTTCGTGGTAATGGTGTATTCCACCGTCACGGTTTGTCCGGCATTCAAGAGGATGGAGTAATAATCTGGATCCGCTGTATTCGTTGTGCCTTCAATTGTATTGGTTACCGAAGAAAATTTGGTGGCTGTGCTGGCCGTATTATTGCTTTCTACTTCTACAACAAGGCTTCCTGCGGGGGTGGCGTAACAACGCCATTCATCTCGAACCAAAAAATAGACATAGTACCAGATTTGGTAGGCGTTGCCCCACCGATGAGCGTTGTGTAGAGGCCGCAATCGCTTCCCGATACGGGCGATTGGATTACAAACGTATTGTCCACATACTTCAACGAGCTGGAAAGTTGGTTTGCAGGAAACCTTTTTCCTGTCAGACTACCGCTGGTTTCGGTTGTCAGGTTAAGCGTTGCAGGTATTTTGCAAGATTTTCCGAGGTTGTATTTACCAGTATCCGAATCAAAACTACGCGTGCCGGTCTCGCTCATGGTCATGGCAATTTTAACGTTGCCGCCATCCAGCATTACGGGATCCATGTTGAAAGCCGAGAGGGTGAGTACATCGTTTTTTTGATCGAACGTTCCTCCAAGTTTTAAAATCGTCAGGGTTTGACATCCATCCAGCGCACTATTGTTATCATAACAGGCTTTTCCCTTTGTGGGGGTAAATTCGATTTGATTGGTCTGTGTGAAGAGCGGGCTAAATGCCAGTACAAGGAGTAAATATAGTACGGCGGTGCATTTGGTCATGTGTTTCATAAGATGTTGTAATTAATTGATTTGAGGTTTTGGGTTGACGGGTAAAAAATACCTGCTTCCCACCCCTTTATACATGACGTAAAAGCGTTATAAGGTCGCCGTGTTTACGGGATTTGCACAGAGAAGGGCAATACGTAAGATGGGTACTTCAATAGAAAACGGGTTCAAGGCACGACAGTGCCATAGAGGTACTCCCGCTTTCGTTTGTTTCACAGACGATCTAAAAAATGGCCAAAGGCATGATTCTTCCAGCGGACAAGCACCCATTTTTGTCTGCCTTTTTCCAAAAGTGCTCCACCGGCAGATGGGTTCTCGTTGCGAAGTAGAATGCCTTGGAAACACTCCCAATCGCCCTCTAACTCAGCTGGAAACACCATTTTTCTTTCAAAAAACGGCCTTAATGTTTCCACAATCTGTTTGGCTTCAGGATGTTTTTGCATGGCCACCATTATCCAGCCCAATAGCAATGTAGCCCTTGCAGAAGTGAGTGGCTCTTGTTGCATCCACTTTGTTTCGGAACCGAGCATTTGCTGGATTATTTTTTCGGATTGTTTGGGTTGGTTGTTGTAGAGATAGGTTTCTGCTGCCAGCAATTTGGCGATAAGGGTTTCGGGGTGAACGGGGCCAAAATTCTCTTCAAAAATATGTAAGGATTTTGTAGCTGGTTCTAATGCTGCTTGTGGTCGGTTAAGGTCCAAATATGTTTGGGCAAGTTTTCTATAGGTCAGCCCGACAGGAAAGGAGTCCTCTCCGGCAGCCTGCTTCTGAATCATCAGAATTTGTTGGAAGTGCGTGAGGGCACGTTCTTTATGCCCTTGCCTGCTTTCTACGCTTGCCATCCCCAGAAGGATCATCTGGCGGTCGTCGTGTGTGGATTGGAAATGCAAATCATTGATGCGCAATGCTTCTTTATAGTGTATTTTTGCACGTTCATAGTGCCCTAATTGGGTCAGCAAAGACCCCATATTGGCATTTGGGACCACAAGCAAAACATGATTTTCCCCTAACCTATTTTTGAGGGCTTGTAAGACTTCCTGATAATAGGGCAATGCTTTGTTATACTGTTTCTGATGGCTCCACAAATCCCCCAAATGCTGCAATACATTGAATGTGCCGATGCAAGGCCCGCTTACGCACCCCGCTCGACGATTTTGTAATGCGTGTTCCAATAGATGTTGGGCGCTCTGCCATTCGCCACTTTCACCCCGTAGTACCCCCTCGGCGATCATTACTTCGGTGGCAATTTCAGGATTTGGGTATTGGGCCAATAATTGTTTGGCCTGCGCTACATATGCCAGTGACTTCCGGGGTGGATGGCCTTTGTAAATAGATAAAACTGTTTTTTGTCCTAAAAGTCCGGCCATCAGATCCGGATAACGCGCCATTTGGGGTTCAAGACGCGCCATCATGTTTTCTACTTCCCCAAAGAGTCGTCTTTGCAGGGCGAAGTCTATCAACGACCGCCAAACGCTAAGTTGGGCACGGGGTATCTTTTGAAGGTCTTTCTCGATTCTAAACGTAGCAAGGTTTAGAAATTTTTGGGTCTGCAATGAATCGAGCTGTAAACCACTATTGATGCCCAATTGGTCATCAAAAAGAAATGAGGTGATGAATTGTTGAATGGCTTGGTTTTCTGCGAATTTGGCTTGTGTCTTTTGTGCCTCTTGATAAAGAAAATAAGCAAAGCCCAGACTGGTAAGCACCAGAACGGTCAAAACTGCGGCGATAGGGGCAAAGTGGCGGTTTACAAATCGGTGGATCCGATACCCAATTCCCGGAGGTCTTGCTTGAATGGGCTTTTGAGCGATAAAGCGGGAGATGTCATCGGCCAAGGCTTGTACCGAAGCGTATCGGTTGTTTACATCCCGTGATGCCGCTTTATCAACAATTCGTGTTAAGTCCCCCTTCACTTCTTTGGTCAATTTTCTTGGTGTGGTACTTCGTTGGGTGGCTACCCTGAAGGGGTCGTGGGAAACGGCTCCAAAAGTTTGCCAAACGGCTTGGTGCAGTTTCGGGAAGGGAGTTTGCTGAAAGACTTGCCACAACACGAACGGTGCGGCCTGTTCTAAACGATATGGTCGTTGTCCTACGAGCAAAACAAACAATAAAATCCCCAAGCTATACACATCCGATGCCGGCGTAAGGGTTTCTTGCTTAAACTGCTCCGGGCTCGCAAAATCGGGGGTAAATAGCCATTGAAGGGTTTGTGAGGGTTTTTCTTCTTCTAAAGAACGGGCGATGCCAAAGTCTAATATTTTCACCTGACCGCCTTCGGTTACTAGAATATTGGCTGGCTTTATGTCTCGATGAATAATTTGTTGCTGGTGTGCATATTGTAGTGCTTCACAAATTTGTAAGAAAAGCAATAATCGTTGCGTTAAATTTAGGTGTTTTGCATCGCAATAATCAGTTATTGGTATCCCTAGTACCAATTCCATAGCCAGATAGGGTTGTCCTAACAGTGTTTGTCCGGCATCTATGAAGTGAGCGATATGTGGATGATTGAGCCGTGCGAGGAACTTTTGTTCTTGTTCAAAATGCTTTGCCAAGTTGATGGAGTCGAATTGCTGGCGAAAAACCTTTAACGCAACAACTTGTTCAATATGTCCATGTCGTTGTGCTTTATAGACCTCACCCATACCGCCAGCGCCCAAAAAGGAAATAACTTCATACTTTTCAATAATTGTGCCTCTGGCTAAAGATCCGCCTGATGTAGCGGTTTCTTTTTCGGGCTTTCCGTCTTCAAAATGTGCAAATAGTGCATCTACCTTGTCACCATGTGCCAAAAATGCTTCCAGAAGAGCGGAGAGCGTGTCTTTCAATTCCGGATTTTCTTGGCCAAATCTAACCAATATTTGCGAACGTTCGTCGGGAGGAGCCGCTACCAACTGCTCTAAATAAGGCCCTAATTGTCCTAAGGTCTGTGTTACGGAAATCATATGAATCTTTTCTATTCAGTACAACGGTGGATCTTCATTCTGTCAGATATTTGGCCAGTAGTGCTTTTGCAAGGAGCCAATCCCGTATAATGGTTCGGGAAGATAGTCCTAATAGTTCAGCGATCTCGGATTCTTTCATTTTTAGAAAAAAGCGAAGATGAACGACTTGATACCCGCGAGGATGTGTTTCTGAAAGTAGTTCCAAGGCTTCTATTAATTTTTCAGTTCTGCCATCCATTTGCGGAGTAAAGTCTGTTTCGTCAAAGGGCACATGCTCGGCGTCGCCTCCACGTTTATACCGATTTTTCCCTCGTTGATGGTTAAGTAAAACGTATCGCATGGCTTTTGCAGCAGTCATATAAAAATGGAGGCGATTTTTCCATTCAATTTGCTGGCTATAAAACAAACTTAGAAACGTCTCGTGTACCAATGCTTTGGTATTGAGGGTGTCATTGGGTCCTTTCTCAAACTTAGATCGCAGGTCGGAAGACAATAAGCACAATTGAGGGTAGGTTCTTCGTAATAATTCCTCCCAGGCTTGGAGGTTGCCTTGGTTCAACTCTTTTAGCAGCAGGGTCAAATCTCCCTGTAAATTGGGATCAGGATTGGGATATTTCATACAACTGTATTAGCCATAACTTTTTTGTAAAATAAGATGACACATTGCAAATTCAAATTCAGGCATCATTTCCATAAAGTATTAAATTTTAAATTTTTAAACTAAATATTTTGCAGGTGTCATATTTAGAGGTTATAAAGGTAATATTGATGAAGCAGTTAAATACGTCGCGCCGTAAGGCATATTGTTTGTTGTCTCCAGGACTATATATCAAGCCCTATGTGGCTTTGGTTTTGTCTTTGGTTAAAATCAGCAATACGTATGAAAAGAATTAAACACATTGTTTCAAAAAAACAGTTGTGGGCTGTCATCGCCTTCTTGTTTATATATAATGAGATTGCGTTCGGACAAATCACGGGAACGGTGTTTCGTGATTTTAACGGCAATGGCACAAAAGAAAGCGCCGAGCCATTGGTGGCGGGGGTTGAGGTAAAAGCCTATGATACCGCAGGCAGCCAATGTGGCACCACCCAAACGACAACGGCGGCGAGTGCGCCCAACTACAGCCTTTCGGGTTGTACAGGGGCCGTGCGGGTGGAATTTACCATACCCACCGGGACTTGTTTTGCGGATGATGGCATAGACTATGCGGCCCTCGGTGGTGGAGCACATGGTACATCGGTGCAGTTTTTGGCCAATACATCGGCAGGTACACGCACGGCAAACTTCGCGCTGTTTTATCCAGGAGAGTATGGCGGAGAGGCAACCTTTGTACCTGATTTATACAATGTGATCCATCGCGCAGGTAATCCAACACCTACTCCAGCGGCGCCATCAGGAGATGCAAGTTATACGGCAAACAAATCGGCTGTAACCTCAACTGGATACTTTGAAAATGGATTGGTCATTACCAGTTTTGCGCAAGGAGGGGCAGCCTCGATTCCGCAGCGACAAGTGGGACATACAACGCTGGCCTTGGCTGGGCAAGTGGGGACCTTGTGGGGCAATGCGTATAGCAAACATGCGGAGCGCCTTTTTGTATCTGCTTTTCTTCGTCGTCATGCAGGAATGGGGCCGGGTGGGCCAGGCGCGATTTATATAATCAACCCAGCCTCACCAAATCTAACCGGCAATTTGATATTTGCAGACTTAGATGCTTTGGGCTTTTCAACCCATGCCGCTTCGGGCGCATATAATATTAAAAGCAATACCGCTCGCAATTTAGTTGCTCAACCGCTTTTTAGCCCCAGTACCGATGCCGATGCCTACGACCAAGTCGGTAAAACTTCTTTAGGCGATTTGGACATTAGTGAAAACGGGCAATTTTTATTTATCACCAATTTGTTCGATCGGAAGTTGTACCGAATAGACCTCCAAAACCCCATTACCCCCCAACCCCCAACTGCTGCGCAGATTTCTTCTTACACGATTCCCGATCCTTGCACAGGCGTTGCCAATGCAGGAGAATACCGGCCATTTGGCCTCAAGGTCTTTAAAGGTAAACTCTATACGGGAGTCATGTGTAGTGGGCAAGATGCCACCAACAATGAAATTGGTACCAGTGCAACCATGAGCTTGCACCTATTGGCTTTTGATCTTGGAACAACCAATACGCCAGCAACTCCTACCGTGGTATATACTCAAAGTATGGCGTATAGAGATAATGATGCTATTCGAGGGACAGGAGCAACGCCCACCGTCACGCATAGCGCCCGTTGGCGGCCTTGGAAAAATGAGTTTGTAACAACCGAAAACCACCCCATGTTTACGGATATTGAATTCGACAATAATGGTAATTTTTTACTTGGATTAACAGACCGAAACGGTTTTCAGACAGGGGGCGGACAATATAACCTAAGTGGTAGTGGGCCTCATACCAAGTATTATGCCAATGGAGATATCCTTAAGATTACCAAAGACGCTACCTGTTCACTTAGTATGGCGACAGGTAGCTACTTTCAAAACGACTTGTATCAAGATCAATCAAGATGGGGCACGCCTTTAACGGGAAACCCATATTCTCATGCCGAAATGACACTGGGCGGCGTGACAAGCCACCGATTTGGTGATCGAGATGAGGTTGTCACCACGGCCTTGAATCCAGTAAGTTTTACCTCTAATGGATATGTGGCGTTTAATAACACCAATGGTCAACAAGAACGAGCCAACGAGCTTTGGTGGGATAGTTGCAATCTGAGTACAGAGGCTTGTATGGACAAAGC
The DNA here is from genome assembly GCA_016788705.1 of Bacteroidetes Order II. bacterium. Lineage (NCBI taxonomy): Bacteria > Pseudomonadati > Bacteroidota > unclassified Bacteroidota Order II. > Bacteroidota Order II. bacterium. The sequence goes on along the minus strand of JAEUSQ010000017.1, from coordinate 3,948 downwards.
AGGAGGGCTTGGAGACTTGGAGTTAATGAGCTTACCCGCCCCCATCGAAATTGGCAACCGTGTATGGTTAGACACCGACAACGACGGCATCCAAGACGCAGGCGAGACAGGCATTTCCGGTGTGACGGTGGAACTGGTGAAAAGTGGTACGGTGATTTCTACCGCCACCACCGATGCCAACGGGAACTATTACTTTTCCAGCGCCACCGGAACCGACACCGCCAGCATCAAATATGGCCTTACGCAACTTATGCCCAATATGGCCTATACGGTGCGGTTCCCGACCACCACCACTGTTGCCGCAACAACTTATAACCTCACCACTGCCGCCGCAGGCAGCAACCGCCTCATTGACTCCAACGCCCCGGCCAACGGAGAAGTGACCGTTTTAGCGACCGATATTCCGGTTTCCGGCGCCAATAACCATAGCTTTGATGTGGGGTATAGTGCTGTTGCGTGTAGCATCAACACCTTCACAGTCACGCCCGTGTGTAACAACAATGGCACTGCCGCGGATGCCAGCGACGACTACCGCACGTTCTCGGTGACGGCATCTGGAACTGGTGTGGCCACAACCTATAATGCAAGCGTCAATAGCGGCGGAACACTCACTCCCACTTCCGGTTCGTATGGCAGTGCCACCAATTTCCGTCTGCAAAATGGCTCGGCGGGCAATGGCACCACTTATACCCTCACCCTCACCGATGCCACAACGAGCAGTTGTAACCAAACCGCTTCGGTCAGTGATCCGGGAACCTGTTCCACGCCAGGAACAGGTTCTCTTACGGTTCAAAAAACCGTGACAGGTGCACCCGGCGGCTTTGTCAGTCCGAACTTTTCGATTTTGGTGGATTGCTCCGACAATAGCTTTGACCAAACCCTCACCCTTGTAAACGGGGGCAGCCAAACCATCGCGAATATTCCCACTGGCACAACCTGTACCGTGACCGAGCCTACACAACCTGCACCACCATCGGGGTATAGCTATGGTGCCCCTACAATTTCGCCCAGCGGCGTCCAAACCATTACTTCAGGCGCCACCGTGAGTGTGACCGTCACCAACCCACTATCAGCCAGCCCTGTTTGTGCCATCAATGCGCCCACTGTCACCCCCACCTGTAGTGACAATGGCACCCCCAGCGATCCGGCAGACGACACGTTTACCTTTACCATTAGTACAACCGGGAATAATACCGGAGCCAGCTATAAAGTTGACAAAGTCACCCCAATACCCACCTCCACTGTTTTTGCCAGCGTGAACTATGGAAGCACCAGTGCCGCCAGTACGGCCTTCCCGATTTCGGGAGGGAACCTAACGCTCACCCTAACCGACAACACCACTTCCACCTGTACCCGCACACCGGTGACCGTCACGGCGCCCCCTACTTGTTCAGGGGTCGTCCCGCAAGCCGATCTTGAGTTGAGAAAAACCTCTAGTAGTTCCGTTGTTCGGCCAGGAGATGCGTTCTCATACACCCTTACATTAGTCAATAAAGGTCCGGGGACTGCCAATGGCGTGGTCGTCCGAGATCTATTGCCGTCAGGACTTACGTTTGTAAGTGCAACCACTTCCACAGGTACATACAACAATACCACCGGGCTGTGGACGGTTGGTAATATCGCACCAGGAACCTATACCCTCACGATTAACGTGACCGTAAACTAAAAACCCTTCCGCTGATCCCTCCGAAAAGCACCTTGTTACCTTCCGTTACAGGGTGCTTTTCCTGAGGAGTAAAGATCAAATTTCATCTCATAAAAATATTTTTAATCATTTTGCTATTGAATAATATGACTTAAAATTTAAAATCATTTCACTACACTTTATTAAATTTAAATCCTTATCTATAATACTTTAATTAAATATTTTAAAATGATTTATTTAGTTATCTCTAAAAGGATATTTTATTTAATATTGTTTATAGGCCCACCCTCGCTTTTAGGACAATCCCTGAATACCATACTCTATGACATGGTTGGGCCTATATACAGGAGTGGTGCGTTTGGGGCACCTTGGGGGAAACATGAAGCCCCCTTGAATGGCGTGCCACTCTCTTATGACTGGGCCGATGGGGCACGTCCTGGCGCATGGATTTCAGGCGTGCAGAGTGGTACTTATTTAGGAACCACCATGTGGGGCCAGGTTTATGTGCAGCAAGGAGGCTCTCCCGAAACAGACTTTCGGGTCCAAATACGAAACCTCGCATATTATGCCTACCGTAACAACCAATGGGAACTGATCCTATCTACCCCCAATAATATCGGCGGAACCTATTTTTTGGAAGACTTTACGGCGAATATCAGTCCAACAGGGATACGCGATGAATCAGCGAACGGAGGTGGAATTAGTGTTGAAATGATTCCGAATTACACCTTTCATTGGTGGAACGACCGATGGCCAAGGGCCGAAATGCCTCTCACGGCTACTGCGGTTTTCGCTCGTGCAGAAGTGAGGGTTATTCACAATGTAAACCATAGTGTTGACCTGACCAACGTGAAGGTACTGGCTGCAACGGGCATTGATGCCTACCCTACGGTCACTTCCACTGGGCAGTTTATCACCTCGCTTGGGATTCCAAGACACAAATTTGTTACCCCCGATTGGCAATATTTTACGTTTTATGTTGCAGGAAATCCGATGCCAGCAACGCTAAATGACTTTATTAATGAAGTAAATAACCGACCATTACCCCCCAATGTCTCGGCTTCTTGTGACATTGTTTTACCAACTACAACCATTATTTCTACTTGCAACAACAATGGAACGATTGGCGACCAAAGCGACGATTATCGCACCTTCTCGATAATAGCCACAGGCACGGGTGTTGCGCCAACATTCCAAGTGACCGTGAGCAATGGTGGCACCCTGACCCCCACTTCCGGTAACTTTGGTAGTTCCAGCACTTTTCGGTTACAAAACGGCTCGGCAGGCAATGGAAATACCTATACCTTAACCCTTACAGATACGGCCACTTCTCCTTGTACAACGACCGCCACGATTAATGACCCCGGATATTGCTCAAGTGGCCCCACTTGTACCACCATTACCAACGTGGCAACCATTATTGCCAGCAGTGCAACAGATCCTGATGCCAGCAACAACGAAGACACCGCAGACGTTTCTTCGAATTGCACCAGTTGTTCCATCAACACGCCCACCGTTACCCCCACCTGTAGTGACAACGGCACACCGAGCGATCCGGCAGATGACACCTTTACCTTCACGATCTCGGCGGCAGGAACCGGCGTTGGGGCTAATTACAAGGTGGACAAGATCAGCCCTGCCCCAACCGCTACACTTTTCCCGTCTTTGACCTATGGGACGACACCAAGCGCGGCAAGCCCTGCCTTCCCGATCTCCGGTGGGAATCTTACGCTCACATTAACAGACAACACAACGGCAACCTGCACAAACACGCCCGTCACCGTCACGGCCCCACCCACCTGCTCCAACATAACACCACAAGCCGATCTTGAACTGACCAAAACCGCCAGCAGCCCAATTGTCCGTCCGGGTGAGGCCCTTACCTTTACGCTTACCTTGGTGAACAAGGGACCTGGAACCGCCAATGGCGTGGTCGTCCGAGATGTGATTCCGCCCAGTCTTACTTTTGTGAGCGCCACCACCGCCACAGGCTCCTATAACAACGCTACTGGACTTTGGACCTTGGGCGACCTGCCTCCAGGAACTTATACCCTGACGATTAATGTGACTGTGAACTAACATCTTAACGTTTTAGTTTTCTGGTTAAAGTTGTATATTTTGGTGTTTTCCACAATTTCAAAATAACGCCTTCGGGGAACTCTGCTACACCAAAGGGTAACACCACCCAACGTTTAGGACTCGGCAGCACCCAGACACGTTAAGTAGGCTAAATAGATTCCCGTTTTCGCGACCATGACGTACTCGGCACTTAGAAGCCCGCCATGCCCAACTTGTTTGGGCAT
>JAEUSQ010000016.1 GCA_016788705.1 Bacteroidetes Order II. bacterium | reverse complement strand
GAACCGCACCGTATAGGCCATATTCGGTTCCAATTGCGTGATGCCGTATCGGGTACTGGCTGTACTGGTTCCGGTGGCGCTCGAAAAGTAATAGTTCCCGTTGGCATCGGTGGTGGCGGTAGAAATCACCGTACCACTTTTTACCAGTTCCACCGTCACACCGGAAATGCCCGCCTCGCCTGCGTCTTGGATGCCGTCGTTATCGGTGTCTAACCATACACGGTTGCCAATTTCGATGGGGGCAGGTAAGGATAAGGCTTCCAAATCTCCCAAACCATTTTGCTTACTGAAATCCGGCGAGGGCGAACCTGCATTAAAAAATATCTGGTATTCTTGCGTTTCTAACCCATTGTTAATATTAAACCAAGTAACCCCCGAAGCATCTACTTGTCCATCAATCGGATCCATTTGTATAGAAGCCAACCGTTGTGTTCCCTTTACTTGGGTTAGGCCTCCATTCGTGGTTTCACTGTGGTCGGTGGTGGTATGGTCATCGGCATAAAACTCACCACCACCTGGTCCTTGGAGGGTACCGGGGCCGCCTTGCCCTGTTTGGGTGTTATTGCCTGTTCCACCCGAAGTGTAAGGACCTGCAACAGCATTATTTTCTAAGCTAAACACGCCAGTAGCTGGATTTTTATAGGTGCGCAACAATTCCCCGCCCGTAACACCAGTGGTCAATGTAACACCAAAAGGAATATTATTCCGATGCCCCGTCTGGAAGCCCATACGATCTAAGATGGCCAGGTGCATAGAGCCTTCTTCATCGAATTCGATGTCGCCAAAAATGGGCTGGGGATGCGTAGAAAGGCCACCTGTATTAATAAAATTTGAATAAGTGTCTTCCCATTTTTGCCATTTAAGCTTAGCGGAACCAAATATAATGTCCCCTTTTTCCCAATCAGGGGTAGCGGTCAAAACGGTGGTCCAGGCATTCGACGTAAAATTGAACTTTTGTACTAAGAGCCGCAGGTTGACATTTGCACCTGTTTCAGCCGTACAGACGATCCCCGCATACAATTCTCCGTCCCACATTCCCAACCCCCAAGGCCGCGCAACCCCCGCCGTACAAGTAGCAGTAATATCGGGCAAGGCGGTGGCATTATTGGTTCCAGCTATCACTTGGTCTATATCAATTTTATAGATCTTGCGGTCGTGCAGGTTCGTGACAAATAAAAACTTTTCGTCATCGGAAATATCCAGATCACCAAGCGAAACCTTCCCTACTTTGCTAAATGCATTATCATCCGTAGTGGCAACACTTTTATCGTTTCCAAGTCCGCGCACACTGTTGGTTTCAATAGCCCCAACATTGATGCTCATATCGGAAACCAAATCAATAAACTTGGTGGGTGCCGAGGGCGTACCATTGGGGTCGTTGATGACAAAAATCCGACCACCCGTTTCACCTGGCCCCAACCCCGCATGGCGCTTATATGCCGAAGCCATAAACAACTTCTTATGCCGGCGGCTGTATGCAACGCCCCAGGTTGTTCCAATTTGTGCCTGTGTCGCCAACGTAGTGGTGGCCGTTCCACCCGATTGGGCATTTCCGGTTGCGGTATAAGGGAACCGATAAAAAGCGGGATCACTTGCCAAATTGCTGCCTGCTGCCAGCGGGTTTCCATTTAAATACTTGGGCGTTACCAAATTGGGACTCGTATTGCTGTAGTGTGCAGGGTTATTGAGACCAAAATTGATATTGGTACGTGTAGCATTTACGAACTGGATACTCGTATTGCTCCCCGCCCCCTTTGCCCCGTCGAACAAAGCGGCATTTGTCCACACGAACTCCACGCGGCTTGCCCCTGTACAACCAGTAAGGGAGTACTGGCCCAACGTTGCGGCGGCGGTACTCGTGGTTGTCGTACCAGTACCGCCTGTACTGTCCGTACAATTAACCGTAACACCGCCTACACCCACTTCGTTGAAACTGGCCGTATTGTCTTTAACACCGTTTGCATTAAAGTCACGAAACACCGTTCCAGTAATGGCTTGTGCCATGCCTTCAACTGGTAACAAAACCAGAACGAGCATTGGCAATGATAATTGAAGAAGAGCTTTCATACCTAATATTAAATATAATGATATAGCTTATGTCAACTTTTTGACAAAGGCACCTACCTCAAAAGAAATGCCATGTAATATTTTTTTTGATAAAAAAGCGACAAGAGGTAATTTTTTTCTATGAACTCAAAATATACCTAAGGCCAACTATCAAAATGCCCTGAATCCATTTGGTTTCAGGGCATTTAAATTGGAGATGCTTAAACAATGTTAATTCACCGTCACCGTGAGCGTTAAGGTCAAGCTGGCACCCACAGCCACGGTTCCAACCGTCCAGAGGCCAGTACCGTTGTCATAAGAACCTTGACTGGCCACAGAATTGACATACGAAACGGCAGTGGGCAGCACATCGCGCACCACCACCCCTGTGGCGCTTGCCGTGCCTTCA
>JAEUSQ010000015.1 GCA_016788705.1 Bacteroidetes Order II. bacterium | reverse complement strand
ACGGAAATCTTCAATTACATAGCGTGCTACTACAACCCGAAAAGGAGGCATTCGGCACTGGGCTATCTTTGCCCCGACAACTTTGAGGAACGCTACTTTTCTAACTTAACGCTGTGTCCGTGAAAATGGGACCATGTCAATATATGGCATACCACAGGTTCGGGCAAAACCTTAACCAGTTTTAAAGCCAGTCAGATTTTAATGAATTTGCCTCAGGTTCACAAAGTGGTTTTTGTGGTGGATAGAAAAGATTTGGATTACCAAACCACCAAAGAATTTAATAGCTTTCAAGAAGGTTGTATTGACGGAATAGATAATACGCAAAACTTAGTAAAGCAGTTTACAGGTACTTACGTTGACAAGAAGGGAGAAGCCAAAAACTCCAAATTGATTGTCACCACTATTCAAAAACTCAATACGGCAATCAGCAAATTGAAGTATGAGGCGAAAATGGCGGAACTCAAAGATAAACGGATTATTTTCATTTTTGACGAATGCCACAGAAGCCAATTTGGAGATACACACAAACGCATAAAAGATTTCTTCAACAATGCCCAAATGTTTGGTTTTACAGGCACTCCCATTTTTGCGGACAATGCAGCCAAAAACGAACACGGCAAACGAACTACCAAAGATTTATTTGAAGACTGTTTACACAAGTATGTGATTACAGATGCTATCAAAGATGAAAACGTTTTGAAGTTTTCAGTTGAATATGTTGGCAGATACTATCGTAAGGGCGAAAAGCATTTCGCCCCCACAGAAACCAATATTGATATTGAAGTAGAAGATATTGACACCAAAGAATTGATGGAAGATGAAACCCGTTTGGAAAAAATAACGGATTACATAATTGCACACCACAACCGCAAAACCCACAGCCGAGAATTTACGGCCATGTTTTGTATCAGCAACGTGCCTACGCTAATAAAATACGTTGATTTATTCAAAAAGAAAAAGGCAGAAGGTTTACATAATTTGAATGTTGCCACCGTTTTCAGCTACGGAGCTAATGAAGATGATGCGGATGCAAACGGCTTTATCAATTTTGAAGAAAACTTTGATAATGTTGATTTTAATGTTGTAGCAGAGCCAACAGCAGAATATAAAATCAATCAACACAGCCGAGATAAATTAGAGGAATACATACAAGATTACAACAATCTTTTTGGCGATAACTTTACCACTAAAGACAGCCAAAGCTTTTACCACTATTACAACGATATTTCAAAGAAGGTCAAGGAACGCAAAATTGACATTTTGGTAGTCGTAAATATGTTCCTCACAGGATTTGACAGTCCGACATTGAACACAATGTATGTGGACAAGAACTTGAGGTATCACGGATTGATACAAGCATACAGCCGAACAAACAGAATTTTAAACGAGCAAAAAAGTCAGGGCAATATTGTTGCGTTCCGTAACCTGAAAAACCGAACAGACGAAGCCATTACTCTATTTAGCAACAAAGAAGCTATTGAAGTCATCATTATGAAACCGTATGAAGATTATGCGGCTAAGTTTGATGAAGCGTTTGAGCATTTAATTTCTTTAACGCCAACTACCGACAGCGTTGATGATTTAGAAACCGAAGATGACGAACTTGAATTTATAAAGGCTTTCAGAGATTTAATGAGAATAAAAAATATTCTCACGGCATTTTCAGACTTCAAATGGGCGGACTTAAAAATGACCGAACAACAATTTGAAGATTTTAAAAGCAAGTATCTTGACCTTTACGACAAAGTAAAAAGCAACCACCAAAAAGAGAAAGTTTCCATTTTGGAAGATGTGGATTTTGAATTGGAGTTAATTCACCGAGACGAAATTAATGTTGCTTATATCATTCAGCTTTTAATCAAACTCAAAGCACAAGCACAACAAGACACGACCAACGCCGAGCAGGAAATTTTCAACTTGTTAAGCACTGAAACGACATTGCGTAGCAAACGAGAATTGATAGAGAAATTTATCAAAGAAAACTTGCCTGTAATTGTGGACACAGACGAAGTTGCACCAGCGTTTGACAAGTTTTGGAACGCAGAACAACAAAAGGCATTTAACAAACTCGTAGAAGAAGAAAAACTATCCGCAGACAAAACAGAAAAACTCATTGAGGATTATCTATTCGCAGAACGACCACCATTGAGAGACGAAGTGTTGGAACTCATTGACGGAGCAAAACCAAGTTTACTTGAACGTAAAAAACTAGGCGACAGAATTTTAAAACGAATAATGGACTTTGTAGAAACATTTATAAACGGAATGACAGGATAGCCCACGCTTTTGGTGGCACATTTGCAAAACCGCACAAGCCCACGCTAAAGCCAAGTTTTGCAAAAGAGCCACCAAGCCAACGCACCAAAAACAGACACGAAATGACACAAACAAACACGACAGAAAAGAAGGGCGAAGTGCTAACAGCGGTTTGCCAAAATTGCCGGGTAGGTTGCTAATTTGAGCTTGGTTGCATACATTTGACTTTGGTTGCCAGTTGATATGGAAGTGCACTAAAACCGCCACTACGCCAAGCCGAGAACCGTTAGCACTCACCCTAAAAGACGACACGACAAACAAAAATGACTGAGAACAATTTTGACATAAAACTATTAGACCTTCATTGGATAAAGGACATTGACGATCCGGCTGACCTTTGTGCACACGGATACGTTTTTGTCAGGATTGGTAACGAAATCGTTGCGGACAAAGACCATTTAGACGTAACAGTAAGTTCAACTGCACTATATTTAATGCGGACAATAAAGGACAATTACATAAAAGACGACTTTGCAAGTCAATTGCTTCCTTGTTGCGGACACTTTTTTATGGCTGACGAAGAAAATGACAACGTTGCTATAATGGGTTGTCCAAGCGGAATTGACTGGACAATTATTCACACAGACGATGGTAAAATCAAACACATAGCAGACAGCGGACAAGAAGCAACTATTGACAAAGAAACTTATAAAAAAACAGTTTTGGACTTTGCAGACCAAGTTGAGAATTTCTACAAGACAAGTTTGCCAAAGACAATTCCGACTGACGACTTTGATAGAAAAGGTTACTTGACATTTTGGAAAGAATGGAGAAAATTAAGAGACGAGTGGAAATAAAAACGCCACATAACACGGGTTTTGCGTCAGGCGGGTGATGTGCAAAATTGAAGCTGAGTGCTCCTATCAAACTTTTGTGCAGGTTGACAATGAAGTGCTCCGAAATCGCCAACTGCGGCAACACGCAAAACGTTATAGGCCATCAAACATATGATAACTTTTATTTCTGGTGACATACTTCAAAGTAAAGAGCAATTTATTGCTCAAGGGGTTGCAACTGGACTTCAAGAAGGTTTGGGTACTGGCTTAGCTTTAAAAATATCTAAGAAATGGCCTGAACTACAAAAAGCATTTAAAAAGCATGCAAGAGCAAATGGCTTTAAAAGTGGTGATGTATTTATCGCACAAAACTCTGATGATAAAATAGGAATAATTTATATTGCAACTCAACCTGACATGTATCACGCTGAACTAAATTATCTAAACAAAGGGATAAAAAATTTAATGAAAATATGCGAAATAAACAATATTAAATCAGTTGCTTTGCCAAAAATCGGCTCTGGATTGGGGAAATTAAATTGGGAATCACAAGTAAAACCAATACTAATATCAATACTTGAATCAAGTCGAACTCAATTTATGATTTATGAATTTTTTACAAACCAACATGAAATTGACGGCCTATAACATAGTACTTGCGATCATGCCGCCAATAGACTGCTATTTTCAGTTTTTGCCTTTAAACTGGTTGCAAGTCATTAAAAATGAATTAAGTCCTTTAAATTTATGAGTATAAAGGCAATCATTTTGAAGGCAAGAAATAGGCTATCGAGCCTCTCATAACGCACGATCAATCGCCTAATAAACAATGCAGAAAACGACATTTAAAATATCAAAAATGGACTGCCCATCCGAAGAACAGATGATACGGATGAAACTTGCCGACTTGACAAACATCAACTCGTTGGATTTTGACATTGCTAACAGACAACTAATCGTTTTTCACACCGACAATCACGACCAAATTTTTCAGCGACTTGACAACTTAAAGTTTGACACTTCACTTATTGACAGCGTTTCGGCTGGCAATTACACAACAACAACAGAAAACACCGACCGGGAAAGAAAATTGCTTTGGCAAGTTTTAGCCATTAACTTTTTCTTTTTTGCACTTGAACTGTCAACAGGTTTTATTTCAAACTCAATGGGCCTTGTGGCAGACAGTTTGGATATGCTTGCTGACAGCATTGTTTACGGACTTGCACTTTTTGCAGTTGGTGGGACAATGACACGAAAAAAGAACATTGCAAAGTTCGCAGGTTCTTTTCAGTTGACACTTGCCGTTTTTGGTTTCATCGAAGTAATCAGACGATTTATTGAGACTGAAACAGTTCCTGCATTTCAGACAATGATACTTATTTCAATTCTTGCACTTATTGGCAACGGACTTTGTTTGTATTTACTGCAAAAAAGTAAAAGCAAAGAAGCACATATGCAGGCAAGTATGATTTTTACATCCAATGACGTAATTGTAAATTTAGGTGTAATTGTCGCAGGTGGACTTGTTTACTTGACAAACTCAAAGTATCCAGACCTTATCGTTGGGACAATTGTATTTTTCATCGTTGGACAAGGAGCATTTAAAATTCTAAAACTATCAAAATGACAGACGGACAAAAAAACACTACTGCTAACAGCGGTTTGGCAAAAGGCGGGGTTTCGTGCTTCGTATGAACATTTGTGGTAAAAATCCCGCCCTTCGCCAAGCCGCAAAACGTTGTGGGCTATGCAGAGAACAAAAACTTGAAAACATAAAAAAATTTTTCGTAAATTTCGGAAAAAAGCAAGGATTATGAGAATACTCAATATTTCCATCTCTGATATAGAGTTTAACAAATTTGGTATAAGAAAGGATAGTCTAACTTTTACTGAGTTTGTAGAACTTATTAGCCGAGAGTTGATGCGACAAAACCTAAACAAGTGCGTAGAGTTAGCCGAAAAATACGGGCTATCTTCAATGACTATGGACGAGATAAACGAAGAAGTAAAGGCGGTAAGAAATGCAAAAAATCGTAATTGATACCAATGTTATTGTTTCTTCGCTTATTCAACGGAGTCATCCTTACAAAATTATTTACGAACTGTTTATAGATGATAAGTTCTTACTTTGGTATCCGAAGAACTAATGTCCGAGTATTACGAAGTGCTATCAAGACCAAAATTTGCAAAGTTTCCCGACTTCTTTGGTAAAGCCGAAAGTTTGCTTGCAGACATAGAAACAAAAGCCAAAAAGTTTGTACCAACTGCAAAACTTGACTTGATTTCAGACAAGGACGATAATATGATTTTGGAACTTGCAGACGAATGCTCGGCAGACTTCATTATCACAGGAAACACAAATGATTTCACATTTTCAGCATACAAACAGACGAGAATCGTAAGTCCGAAAGAGTATTGGGAGAACTATACACCTGAATAAAAATGCACAGCCCATAACATTATGTTTGCGAAAAGGCGGGCTGATGTGCGTAATTTAGGCTTTTGTACTTTCTATAAATTTTGTGCGTAGGGCAAAGGAAGTGCCATTAAATCCCGTCCTTTGCAAACATTTTTCCGTTAGCGGTCATGCTACGACGACACAAAATGAGCATTAGAACTAAAATAGAAATTCTAAAAGGCGACATCACAAAAGTGACAGTTGACGCAATCGTAAATGCTGCGAACACATCTCTTTTAGGCGGTGGTGGTGTGGACGGTGCAATACATCGAGCGGCGGACAAGCAATTTTGGACGACTGTAGAAAAATAATCGCAAGACAAGGTAGTTGTAAAACAGGACAAGCTGTTATCACGACAGCAGGAAATTTGAAAGCAAAATTTGTAATTCATACGGTCGGACCCGTTTGGAATGGTGGACAAAAAAACGAATCACAAAAACTCGCTGATTGTTATAAAAACTCTTTGCAATTAGCTGTAGACAATGACTGCAAGACGATTGCTTTCCCTTGTATTAGCACAGGTGTTTATGGCTATCCTATAAATGAAGCTGCAAGAGTTGCGGTTGACACAGTTATGGAATTTGTTTCTCATTCAGACAAAATTGAAAAAGTGATTTTTGTATGCTTCGATGATGACAACTTCTATTTTATAAAAAGCCAACTCAACTATAAAGTTTATACAATTCCTTCAAAACTATTTGCGGACAATGAAATCATTGGAACTGTAAATATTGGTTTGGAAGACGATGGAATGGGAGTTCTATCCGGAAGGCTTATTCCAACAGACAAATACAATAAGTATCGTAACTTTTTTCGCAACACATTTGTTGAAGAGCGCGACGACAACCTCATTCGCATTAATAAGTTCACCAAAGACAACAAATTCAAAGTTGTTGCGGACGATGGAACCGAATTTAAAGAACCTGTTGCTGGACTAATCATTTATGACTTTGACAATGAACCCATACAAGTTGAACTAAACGGAATCGACAACGACATATGGGGAAAATATTACAAATAGTGAAAGAAGCACGAACCGCCAACAGCCGTTTTGCAAAAGCGGGGAGTTCGTGCTTCTATGAAAGCGAAGTGCTAAATTCAAGTGTTGTGTTTCTAATGAAATTTAGTAATAAATTGAAACTTTGTGCTCCGAAACCCGCCCGAACGCCAAGGTGTGCTGTGTGGGATGAAAAAAAGTGGGCAAGCCATCCGGTCATTTGTGAATGACTTGCCCGTTTTGCGATATATTATGGGCGTATTCCCGCCACTTCCGAGGCATCTGGGTCCATCAGTGCGTAGCGCCGAATATTAGCAATGTTTAATTCATCAATGACGTCCACCAGATTTTTATATGAACTGGCGGAGGTTGGCTTAATTAAGACCACTAGGTTTTGGTCTTTTCCGGCTTTTTGTGTGACCTCCTGCTTTTTATCCCGTAAAACCTTGCGTAGGCCATCGCTGGAAAAAGTGGTAAAATTGGCTTTTTCGATCTTGAATTCGTTGGTAGGTTCAGCGTGAAAGGCCACGCGGTTATCGCTGAGTAAAAGGAGAGATAACGAATGGCTAACCGCGATATCAATGGGGGTCATTTCCTCGGTAGCTTTTTTCGGGGCAATTAATTCCATCATTTTTGCTTCAGCCAGAGTGGTTGTAAGCATAAAAAATGAAATGAGGATAAAGGCCAAGTCCACCATTGGCGTGAAGTCAATATAAGTGGAGTGTTTTTTTGAGCGCCGATTGGATTTTTTGTCAGGGCGCAAGGCTGTTTCTGCCATTTTATTATGGTTTTGGGTGAAAAAATGGACAGATTGCGCAATCATTACCTCATAAACGTTGGATTTAACACGTTATTGTTTTCAAGTAGAAAGAAAAAAAAGGCATGGGAAGAAAAAGTGGAAATGAAGGTGGCTGGGCCGTTTGTTGAAAGGATTCTCATCCGGTAAGTATGGTAGCAGTAAAGTAGGTGGGCCACGATATTTTTTGTGACTGCTTCGTTTAAAGGGGCAAACCACCATAAAAAATGGCACGTCTCTATCCGAAACGTGCCATGATCATCCACCGTACCATTTTAGCGTGTGGGATCTTGTATCTGGCCGAGAAATAAGATGGTTCCGGAAGACTTTTCACGAATGACAAAAAGGAAAGGGCGGTTCACCACCATTTGGGGCATATTGGGAAAAGAGGTAACTTCAATCCCAATGCTGGTGACGGCTGCGGCCTCGGTTCCTTTTTCATTTACTTCGATGAATGTTTTGTGCTTCACTTTGCTAATGCTCAACCGAGCATCGGCAATACCCGTAAAGTCGGCAATACCGCCCATAAAGGCTTCTTTGATACCCAAAGTTTGTAAAATACCATTCAGGGTTACTTCGTAAGCCGTTTTCCAACGCGGGAGTTGGAGTGCTATCTTTTGTTTTCTGAACGTACTTTGCCAAGAATCCCATTTTGAGGACAAGTCTGCGATTATTTTTTCTGATGAACCGCCTTCTTTTGGCAAAAGGATCGTCATGGTATAGATTTCGTCGCCATAAGGTAATTCCACCGCTTGGAACAGGTCGTTTTCTGCATAAGCCATCTGCCCCGTTTGCTTCATCATGGGGACATTTGTGTTTTTTCCTGGAGATACAGTAAAGGGGGCATTGGATGTTTCTTTTTCGTCAAATTCAGTTGTCCAAGTTCCTTTAAAATACAAGGCATTCATCAGGAACATGACCTCGTTGGCGGAAATGCTATCCAATATTTTGGAGATTTTTCCCTTTGTTGACGTGTTTACCCAATTATTGATGGTATTTACTGCGGCAGGGTCTTTAAAGTTCAATGCTTGTACCTTGGCATCGAAGTAGGTTTGGTTGGTTGCAAGAAAATCTGGTTTTACGGCGGTACCAAATTGCTGGTCGTACCAGATGGCATTCGCGATATTCAATTGTACCTTTGGATCTAACTTTGGTAGTTGATCCAATAAAGTGCGATAGGTTTGGTTGATTGCTTCGGGAGAAAGCCCCGCGATGGCCAAGGTGTTTTCTATTTCTGTTCGGGTATTGCCTTTTGCGCCATTTAGGGCCAGTCCAAAAGCCATAGAAACAGATAGTGGGCTTACCACCACGTTAGGGTTTTGTGTTTCTTCTTTAAGCGTATGATTCAATAAATCAAAGCCAAAGTGGTTCGATTTTTGTGCGACTTTCTGTTGTGCGTCGCTGAGTTTAAGGGGTTGGGCCTGGTTTTGCACGGCATCGCATCCTGATACCAAGAGTATCAGACAAAGCCCTCCTATCCAGAACAAGTTTTTCATGTTAAGTGTCTGTAAAAGTTATAGATAGATACGATTATCGCTTAGTTAAATTCTTGATAGTGGCCAAGAACTCGTCGTCGGCAATCATTTTGCTGTAATCGTATTGAATAGAAACTGGATGCCCATAGGTGCTATCGTATTCTACTTTCAAGAGTTCTGGTTTACGGTCCGCCTCTTCTTTGATCCATGCCATCAATTCATCAATGGTTTGAAACCATTCTAATTCAACACCTATTCTTGGTTGACGGGTTTCTGGATCCAATACCTGTGCCACTTTGTTGTTTTCTACCACCACCAAAGATGGGCCTCGGAATGCACAAAAGCAAGATTTTTCCCAAACAAACTCGTAATCGGTGAAATTGTTTTTTTCCCATTTTCCGGAGGCTGTTTCAAAGGATTTGCTGCTGGTTTGTTGTAGGCTATCACACCCTGTAAGCCCGAAGGCTACAATCATGATCCAAAACAAGGGTTTCATATAAAGTTTCATGGGCAAATAGATTTATGGTTTGTAAAGAGATTAGGTTACTTGGTGGTGATACACGGTTCATATTGAGAATGACTAAATGCAAAAAAAGCCCCGAAGGGCTTTTATATTCAAGGAGTTGTTTTGGTTTGTTTTTCCTTAAAAATTTTGTAAACCTTGGTGAGCCGATCATCTGAAACCTGCTGCATGTAGTCGGCAAGTTCCCATATTTGTGCTTCGGTTAATCGGTCATCTTCCAGTATTTCAAGGTAAACTTTGGTTTTTTGTGCCGCCTCCCTTAAACGGCGCTTATAAGATTGAATCATGTAGGTTAAGATAAGTGTGGTAGTGGTGTTTTAATCGGTTTTGGAGCAGGATATACCTGCAAGCATCTGGCCGATTGTAGGCCGTCAACCTTTAGGAGAGCCAGCCACAGGGGCTTGGTTCAAATGATCAAATGGAAGCTGCGGATAGAAGAATGGTTCAAAGATAGATGATATGGCAGATCGTAAGGTTTAATGCCATTGCTCGTTGGAGCCGATTAAGGGTAATCGGAAAAAGGATTTCACGAAGTATGTTGTTCTAAGGTTTTGTTGTTCGGCTTCAAAAGTGTAACTTTATCTTCTTCGTAAAATCCGATTAACCACAGAAACAGATGTTCAAGAAACTACACCTTTGGGCCATACTTTTGTTTTATACAGGGATGGGCATGGCGCAAGCACAATCCAGTTTAAAGTCGCCGGAAGAATTTCTCGGTTATGCACTGGGGACTGCGTTCAGTCGGCATGAACAAATACAAGGATATTTTCGCTACGTTGCTGAACAAACAGATCGTGTACGATTGGTGTCTTACGGACAGTCTAATGAGCGGCGTCCTTTATACTATATGGTTGTTACGTCGCCCGAAAATATGGCGCGGATAGAGGAAATTCGGACCAATAACCTGAAGATGGCTGGTTTGATGCCAGGCTCTTCTACGGGCTTCGAGAAACCCATTGTTTGGATGAGCTACAACGTGCATGGTAACGAGCCTGCTTCATCCGAAGCTGCTATGGGCACGTTGTATGCCTTGTTAAATCCGCAAAACCCCAAAAGTAAGGAATGGTTAGATAAAACCGTTGTAATCATAGACCCCTGTTTGAACCCTGATGGTCGTGACCGCTATGTGAACTGGTATAATTCGGTGGCAGGAAAACGATTTAACCCTCTTCGTGAGGCACGCGAACACGTAGAGCCTTGGCCAGGCGGTCGTTCAAACCATTATATGTTCGACTTGAACCGAGACTGGAGTTGGTTAACACAGCAAGAGACCCAATATCGGATTAAAGTGTATAATGAATGGATGCCCCACGTACATGCCGATTACCACGAGCAAGGCATAGACGAGCCGTATTACTTCCCACCCGCTGCCGAGCCTTATCATGCCGTTATTACACCGTGGCAGCGCGAGTTTCAAATGCAAATCGGGCGAAACAATGCCAAATATTTTGATGAAAAAGGTTGGATGTATTTTACAAGAGAACGGTTTGACCTTTTTTACCCTGCCTATGGCGACACTTATCCGGTATATAACGGATCCATTGGGATGACCTATGAACAAGGCGGCATTGGCGGCGGCTTGGGGGTGTTCACAGCCGAAGGAGACACCCTTACGTTTATACAGCGGGTACAAACGCACGTTACCACTAGTTTGTCAAACATCGAAGTGTCTGCCAGAGAAGCAGGGCGGTTAATTGCAGAGTATCGAAAATTTTTCCAACAAGCGCCAACTTATTCTTATAAATCCTATGTTTTGCGAGGCAATAAAGGGAGTCTAATGGCGCTACAACAACATTTAGATGGGCTGGGTATTCGTTATGGAACGGCGCCAACAAGTAAAGTGTATAAAGGTTTTAACTTCCGTAAAAACATAGACGAACCTGTAAGTGTAAAAGCGGGCGATCTGGTGGTTAGTGTGTTCCAGCCTAAGTCGGTATTAACGCATGTTTTGTTCGAGCCAAAATCCACTCTACCCGATTCGGTGACGTATGATATAACCGCGTGGTCGTTGCCTTATGCCTATAATATAGAGGCCTACGCCTTGTCAGACCGTATAGATCCCGTAGCGAGTGCCCCCTTGTCATCCAGTCAAGCCGTTTTTGAACCTGCGGTGGCGTATATTACCACTTGGAATAACCTCCAAGATGCCAAATTCCTTTCGGCGTTGCTTCAAAAAGGCTACAAAGTGCGGTTTGGCATCCGTCCAATGACACACAAAGGGGTAACTTATGCCCCAGGTTCGTTGATTATTGCACGTCATTTGAACGATCGTCTTGCCAAGCCTTTTGGAAAAGAAGTGTCTGAAATAGCGCATATGTTTGGTAAAGAACTTATACCACTTGCAACAGGGATGGCAGATGCCGGGCCCGATCTGGGTTCGGGAGATGTATTTGCCATCAAAACCCCGCGCGTGGCGATGTTGACGGGTAGTGCCCTTTCCTCCCTTTCTGCGGGAGAGGTATGGCACTTTTTTGATAACGACCTATCTTATCCAGTGACGCAAATTCAGGCGGATGATTTGGGTAGGGCTAATTTGGCGCAATACGATGTCTTGGTCTTGCCGAATGGTGGGTATGGTGGCATCTTGAATGAGTCTAATCTAAACAAAGTTCGTGATTGGATTCGTTCTGGTGGCAGACTTATTGCCATCGAAGGGGCAATGTCGTTTTTGGCTGGTAAGGATGGTTTTCGGCTTAAGACCAAGGCAGAAGAATCTGGCAAGAAAAGTGCTGGTGAGGAAGACTTTAGCCGCAGACTACGGCTCTACATTAAAGCGGAAAGAGAAAGTATGGGAGATGCCATTCCAGGGGCAATATTCCGTCTTAAAATGGACCATACCCATCCGTTGGCTTTTGGATACGAAGAGACCTATTTTGAGTTGAAACAAGACAATACGCTATATGAATACCTGACCGACGGCGATAATGTGGGGGTTGTTCCCAAAAATAGTTGGGTGACAGGTTTTGTGGGCCACCGTTTGAAGCCGAAACTTCAGGAAGTATTGGCATATGGGGTAGTAGATATGGGACGTGGACAGGTGGTCTATATGGCGGAAAATCCTCTTTTTCGGGGCTTCTGGTATGGTGGAAAACTCCTTTTTGCCAATGCCATTTTTATGGTAGGTCAACGATAAATAAGCCTGATAGGTGGAAAATGGTTTGTGTAACTAAACCAAAAGAAGATGAATCCTTTGGGTGATTTGGGAAATCATTTGGAAGCCTTGCTCGAAGAGGTAAGGGGTTGGGTGGAAGCTCGGCTATCGCTTTTTGCATTGGAGACCGAAGACTTTGTGAACCAGCTTATCCGAATATTGATTTTGGTATTTGTGGTGAGTGTTTTTTTGTTTTTTTGTCTAATCACCTTGGCTCTTGGCTTGGGAATGTGGCTGGGACACGCTTTTTGGGGCTTTCTTTTGGTTACGGCCTTGTTATTGATGGCGGGATTATTGTTTGGTATCATCCGGCCCAAGTTTATGAAGATCAAGCCAGAGAAGGCATTTTGGAACAAGATTCCGGGGGTCACGTTTTTACTGCCTGCGAAAGAGGTTCCACCGCCCAACATCCCAGTAGCCTCCGAAACGCCAACGTTTTTGCCCAAACCTGCAACAAAAAAATAATTATGACCGACATCAAAAAACGGGATCGTGAACAACTCGAAGCAGAACTCAAACAGCGGTCTGAGGCCATTGCGAGCCGGGTTCGTGAAACAAAAGCAGACCTAACGGAGACCGGGGAAACATTGTCTTCCGGGTTCAAAAGGTATCAATGGGCCTTTTTGGCAGGTGCTGTAGTGGTGGGGGCTGCTGCGGGTGTTTTACTTACTTGTAGAAAGAGACCACAAACGATGGAGTGGTTAGACGTTGACGAACCCTTGTCTTCAGATATCCGGATTACCGATGATCGGGAAGTGGTTCGAAAAGCTGTAAAAAAGGGCATTCCTGTGGTGGTGTATAAAGCAGACGCCTCTGGCAGAGATGTATGGGCTCCTTTCTGGAAAATGCTGCATCCCATAATGGATCAAGTCATTAAATTGGGGGGGCAATTGTTCTCGGATGTCTTACAAGACCGCTTGGCTTTTCTTACAGACAAAATTGTACAAATGACCAAGACGCAAGAACCCAATACCGATGAACGAATGGTGGACCAGCAAAAATAAGGCGATGATTGTTTTTTTATTGTTGATGCTTTTTGGCTTATTGGTATTGTTTGATCGGGTAGGCGGTGTTTGGTTCTCGGATCAGGTGTACTTCTGGTTCACCAGTTTTGTGATGTCGTTCTTATTGACGACTACCACATTAGTATTGCTCTTTGAGTTTAGCTTGTTTTCTACCCTAACAGGTATTTCATTGTTGCCGTTTGCCATTATTGGTTTATGGCAATTGTTGCGATTGTCTCATTTTTTGTGGCCTTCTCGTTTTTCTTCTTGGGTGCTGGTGATATGTATTCTTGGATCGGTATGGTATGGTACCCAAAACATGACCCTTCGGGTGCATCCCAACCTTCTGATGGAGGCACTTTTTGTGCCCGAAGTAGCACCCTTTATTCAAAGTATTGATCCTAATGCGAGGCGTATCGTAAAGTTGTAGTGGCATTAATCAATTCTTTTTTTGGTTAATAGCGGTTTAGATGTTAAGTTTTTTTCTCCTTTCAATACTTAACGTTAAAAAATTATGAGACTTGTTTTATTTGGTCCGCCCGGTGCAGGCAAAGGGACGCAAGCAAAATATTTGGCGAGCCATTATGCCTTGGCCCACCTTTCGACGGGCGACATGTTTCGTGCTGCCATCAAAGAGGGTACACCAGTTGGCAAAGAAGCCAAATCGTATATGGATGCAGGGAAATTGGTTCCAGATTCGGTGGTTTGTGGCATCGCTGGGGAAGGGATTGAACATGCAGGTTTGAATCAGTTTATATTAGATGGCTTTCCAAGAACCATTCCACAAGCCGAGTGGTTGGATGATTTTTTGACCCGCCACAATGCCGATGACTATGTGGTGGTCAGTCTAAAGGTTGATGTTGAACTTATCGTCGAACGGCTTTCCAACCGCCGCATGAACAAAGAAACCGGCGAAATTTACCACTTGGTCTATAATCCTCCTCCAGCCGATCTTCCTTCCGAGGTCCTGCTGCATCGTTCCGACGATCAACCAGAAGCCATTCGAGAACGCTTGGCCGTGTATGACGCTGATACGGCCCCACTCGAAGCCTACTTTCGTGGCAAAAGTCGGCTAAGAGAGGTGGATGGCGTAGGCGAAATTGAAGAAATTTTTGAACGTATCAAAGCAGTCTTGGCCTGATAAATTAAGCACCTGCACACCATTAGCAGGTGCTTTTCTTTGCCCAGCGGAAGCCCTATGCACCCACAAGAACACATTCAGGCCCTTTCCGGCCAAGTGGAAGCAGCCCTTAAAAGGCTTACCTTGCCAGATTACCCGCCGGATCTTTACGCGCCCGTTCGATACACCTTAGAAGCTGGTGGGAAGAGAATTCGCCCTGTCTGTGTGCTGCTGGCAGCAGAACTCTACGGGGTTTCTTTGGAAACAGCCATGCCCGCAGCCTTGGCCGTAGAGGTGTTTCATAATTTTACGCTGCTGCACGACGACATTATGGACCGCGCAGACACACGTCGGGGGCGCCCTACGGTGCACCGGAAGTGGGACGAAAATGTGGCTATCCTGAGTGGAGACCTAATGATGGGAATGTCCTATGACTTGCTGGCACAAACGGGTAGTCCGCGTCTTGGGATCATGATCCGCCAGTTCCATAAAATGGTCATGCGGCTTTGTGAGGGCCAGATGCTGGATATGGTTTTTGAGAAACGAATGGATGTGCATATTTCAGAGTATTTAGACATGATAGATGGTAAAACTGCTGCACTTCTGCGTTGTGCTTTTGAATTGGGTGGATTGTTGGGTGGGGCTTCGGACGAGGATCGTGATGCTTTGGGCGCGCTTGGACAACACATTGGGATAGGATTTCAAGTTCAGGATGATTTATTGGATCTAACTGCACCCATCGGGTTTGGCAAGCAAAAAGGTGGGGATTTGATGCAGGGTAAACGTACGTGGCTGCTTCTTACGGCATTGGAACGTGCTTCCGGACCCGATCTTGCGTTTTTGCAGCGCACCCTCACGGGAGGAATGGCGGAAAGTGAAATCCCGCGGGCAGAAGCGCTTATGGAAGCGTTGGAAGTTACGGCGGATGCCGCAAAATTGGCGGAAACACAGTTTCTTGCTGCACAATCGGTCCTATTGCGCTTGCCCTCGTCTCCTGTTTTGGATACCTTGCAGACGCTGATACAATCGCTACAACATCGAAAGCAATGATTAAACGAACAGTAACGGTTCGGAACCGTGCAGGACTTCATACCCGTCCCTCCTCGCTGCTTGTTAAAGCGGCTTCACGGTTCAAGGCGGACTTTTTTATCGAAAAAGATGGTTTTGAGATCAATGGCAAGAGCATTATTGGTGTGATGACCCTCGCAGCCGAGCCTGGTGCTACCTTGTACCTGATGTTTGAGGGCGAGGATGCCACCGAAGCCGCTAATGAAATCTGTGCAATGTTTGAAGATGGCTTTGGAGAAGAAGCTATGATGACCAAGGTAGTTACTCCCAAACCACTTGCCTCCACTTAAGACGCATACCCCAATGGAGGAACCTGATACGTCCAAACAAACCGAGCAGATACTTCAGGGAATTGGCATATCGCCTGGTTTTGCCATTGCCCCTGCCTATCTCTTCTCGCGCACCAAACCTTCTTTGCAGCGTAAACAATTGAGTCACGAAGAAATCCCGACCGAACAGATTCGGTTGGATGAAGCGTTGGAACGTGCAAAATATGAGCTTAAAAAAGTAGCCTCGGTTGCCGAAGAGAAAATTGGTTCGGAGAGTGCACATATCTTTGAAGCCCAGGTACAGATTCTGGAGGATCCTGTTTTCACAAATGCGGCAAACGCATTTATTCTTAATGAGGCTTGCAATGCCGAGTATGCTGTTCAGATGACGTTGGAGCGCCATATAGGCCAAATGGAAGCCAGTGGAAATGCCTACCTTCGGGAGCGTGCACAAGAATTTCAAGATGTCAAAGACCGGGTGCTTCGATCCCTTCAGCAAAAACGCCTTATCTCCAAAATCCAACAACACCGTGTGGTGGTAGCGCAAAATCTGACTGCGGCAGATTTGGTATTGTTCAGCAAACGACAAGTACTAGGCTGTGTGATGGACATCGGGGGGACGACTTCTCATGCTTCCATTATGGCACGGGCATTGGGGGTTCCGGCCTTGATCTCGGCGGGCTGGCAGGCAGAACGGGTGGTAGAAGAAGGGGATTGGGTGATCGTAGATGGTTTTTCGGGTATTTTGGTCATTAATCCGTCTCCCGAAACCATGCAGGAGTATCGGCTAAAACAGGCCCAGTACAGCAAACTACTCGAACAGCAATCCGAACTTAAACACCTTCCCGCCGAAACCTTAGACGGGCATCGTGTGCATCTAAGGGCCAATCTTGAGTTTAGTGCCGAATTACCGCAGTTAATGGAATATCGGGCGGAGGGTGTGGGCCTGGTACGAACCGAGATGATGTATCTGGCACAAGGCCGTGCCCTCACCGAAGAAGAACAACTCGCACTTTATAAAGAAGTATTGGAAGCCACCTCCCCGTTTGTGGCCACCTTTCGTTTGATTGATCTGGGAGGTGATAAAGTGCTTCCATTGGGAAAGCACGAGCCTAATCCATTTCTGGGCTGGCGCGGTGTTCGAATATTGTTAGACCGTCAGTCGTTGCTACGTTCGCAAATCCGGGCCATTCTTCGGGCTTCGGTTTATGGGCCAACACGACTCATGATTCCCATGGTGACAAACATCGGCGAAGTAAGGGCGATTAAACGAATGATTGCGCGTACCAAAATCGAACTGGCGGCAGAAGGCAAGACTTTCGATAGTAAAATGCAGGTAGGGATTATGGTGGAAGTCCCTTCGGTGGCATTAATGGCGGATCTTTTTGCAGAGGAAGTGGACTTTTTCTCGATTGGAACGAATGACTTAACCCAGTATGTGCTCGCCGTGGATCGCGGGAATGATCTAGTGGCGAATCGCTTCGATGAAATGCACCCTGCTGTATTACAATTGATTGCCCATACCATTCAGGCAGCCCACCGAAAAGGTATTTTTGTGGGCATGTGTGGCGAGTTCGCAGCGAACCCACTTGCTACGCCCTTGTTATTGGGCATGGGATTGGATGCTTTTAGTGTCTCCCCCGTTTTTATCCCCCAGATCAAGCGCATCATTCGGAACCTGACCTATCAGGAAGCAAAGGAAATTGCAGAGCGGGTGTTGATACAGCAAGATGCACGATCGGTTCGCAAAGTGGTTTCGGAATGGTTTGGCCAAAATCAAGATATTCTCGCTTCTCTAATGAAAATCTAAGCACCATGTGCAGAAATGATAAGCGCTTTTTTGGCAAGCCCGTCTCCAATACGTAACTTCACGGGTTACACTTATAATCCAGATACGATGAAATCTCAGCGCCTCATTGCCTTGTTTTTCTTTGGCTTAACCTTGTTCAGTTACCCCATTATCAACCTCTTTGGTCATGGAGGCAAAATGGCTGGTATTCCGGTGTTGTATGTGTATATTTTTGTGGTTTGGCTTATAATCATTGTGTTGATGGCCTTGATGGCCGAATATTTCTCGGACATCCACCCAAACGAATAACCGTTATGTTGCCAGCTTGGGCCACGTTACTAATTGCCATGCTATACCTGGCTTTGCTCTTTGCAATTGCATGGTGGGGCGATCGGCGCGCCGAGCAAGGGCGGAGTATTGTGGGGAATGCATACGGGTATGCCCTTTCCTTGGCGGTATATTGCACTGCTTGGACGTTCTATGGCAGTGTAGGACGCGCTGCCAGCGAGGGAATCGGGTTTTTACCCATCTTTGTAGGCCCTACATTGATGATGCCGCTATCATGGCTCATTTTGCGCAAGATGATTCGCATCTCTAAACGTTATCGGATTACCTCGATTGCAGATTTTGTGGCATCTCGTTATGGAAAAAGTGCAACCTTGGGGGGCATCATTACAGTAATAGCTGTTCTGGGCGGAATTCCTTATATTGCACTACAACTTAAAGCCATATCATATAGTTTCTTAATTATTACAGGCACAACCGATACAGGAGGGCAAACCGCCTTTTATGTTGCGTTTACACTTGCCCTATTTGCCATCTTATTCGGAACGCGGCACCTAAATCCTTTGGAGCGCCATGAAGGAATGGTAGCGGCCATTACCTTCGAGTCTATTGTAAAACTGTTGACCTTCCTCTTGGTGGGAGGTTTTGTGACCTATGGCATGTTTGATGGATATGCGGACATTTTTACTCGTGCAGAAGGCATTCCTGGATTGGAAAACCTGTTTCACTTCGAGCCAGCGGCCTATTCGGATTTGATGTGGATGACCATTTTGTCGGGCTTGGTGGTGGTGCTCTTGCCCCGACAATTTCATATGGCGGTTGTGGAAAATGTTTCGGAGGCCCATATTAACAAGGCCATGTGGCTCTTCCCCCTCTATTTGTTGTTGATTAACCTTTTTGTATTACCTATTGCGCTTGGCGGACGCATTTATTTTGGCAATACACAAGCCGCAGATGGCTTTGTGCTGGCCCTACCCATTGCCGCAGACCAATCGTTTATTTCGATTCTTACATTTCTGGGTGGCCTTTCGGCTGCTACTGGGATGGTGATTGTGGCCACAATTACTTTAAGTACGATGGTATCCAATGATTTGATCGTGCCAACCCTACTTCGCCTCCGAAAGTTAAATATAGGAGACCGAATGGTGGTACCACGTTTCTTATTGTTAATCCGTCGAACTGCAATTATTGGTATTATTGCTTTAGGATATGGCTATTTTAAGTTGGTCCCAACCAGTTATACGTTGGTTAATTTAGGTTTAATTTCCTTTGCCGCTATCGCCCAATTTGCACCTGCCGTTTTTGGCGGGTTGTTTTGGAAGCAGGCCACCAAACTGGGGGCAATGTCGGGGGTGCTGGCTGGTTTCTGTATTTGGGGCCTTACGCTCCTGATTCCCTCGCTTGCAGAGTCGGGATGGGTAAGCCGTTCTGTTATCACGGAGGGGTATTTTGGCTTAACCTGGCTGCGGCCCTATGCACTTTTTGGACAAACGGACTACAGCTCGCTGTCTCATTCACTTTTCTGGAGCTTCCTCTTTAACGTCGTGGCTTTTGTGGGGGTCTCTTTGTTTACCAAACAATCGTTTGAAGAACAAAAACAAGCACTTGCTTTTGTAGATGTTTTTAAGCAAAAACAAGCATTGCCGGGGGTCGCATGGAAGGGGCAGGCACGGGCAGAAGATTTGGAAAACTTGCTCAAGCGTTTTTTAGGCCGCAGACGTTCCACGGAGCTGCTCACCCGATTTCATCAGCAGGTGAAATTAGCACTGGGTACGAACCGAAGCAGCGAGTTGGCGGAGTTGGTACAGTTTACTGAGACACAACTTAGTGCCGTTATTGGATCGGCTTCTGCGCGGGTTATGGTGGCCAGTGTGGTAAAAGAAGGACCGCTGGCCATAGAGGAATTGATGCACATGCTTGATGAAACCCGTCAAGTGATCCAATACAGTCGTGAACTCGAAGAAAAATCCCGTGCATTGGAGTTGGCCTCTGCGGAATTACGCAAAGCAAATGACCGGCTGAAAGAGTTAGATAAGATGAAAGATGATTTCGTTTCGACGGTCACGCATGAACTCCGGACACCACTCACGTCTATCCGGGCTTTGACCGAAATCATGCTCATGAACGAAGGATTGCCTGTTGAACAGCGAAAAGAGTTCTTACAACTGATTATTCGTGAGAGTGAACGACTTACACGGCTGATTAATGACGTTCTGGACATGGAAAAGACGGAATCTGACAGTGTAGAATGGTTGGTTTCAGAGTTTGATATTATGCCTGTCATACAAGAAGCTGTAAGGAGCCTTCAGGCACTTGCATCACAGAAAAAGGTGGACATCTTGCTTGTGCCGCCGGAATTCCCTATCATGCTTCAGGCGGACCGAGATCGGTTAATACAGGTATTGGTGAACCTCCTTTCAAACGCTTTGAAGTTTTCTGACGATTCGGGGAGTAGCATCTATGTTTCTGTCCGCAAAGAAGAGGAACACGTCTTGTTTTGTGTTCGGGATGAAGGCGTTGGGATATCGGAGGAGGAACAAAAATTGATTTTTGAGAAGTTTCACCAAGTCGCTCATATTCAAAAAGGTAGGCCGACAGGTAGCGGGCTTGGATTGGCCATTTGTCAACGTATTGTTGCGGCACACCAAGGCCGGATTTGGGTGGAGAGTGTACTGGGAAACGGGGCAACCTTCTGTTTTACCTTGCCGCTTAAAAGCGCACTGCCTCTCCGAAACAACGATTTTGTAAATCCGAATGCTGCGTTACCTCTCGCCACGGTCTTTAATCGAAAAAAAACATAGCTCCCTGCATAAAACCCCAAACCCTGCATCGTCATGAATCATCAAATATTGATTGTGGAAGACGAACCAAGTATTGTAATTACCCTCGAATTTCTGCTCAAACAAAAAGGTTTCACCCCCCTTATTGCTAGAGATGGGAACGAGGCCATGATATTTCTGGAAAATCATCAACCTGATTTGGTCATTCTGGATGTCATGCTACCCGGAAAAAATGGCTACGAAATTTGCCAGTCTATCCGGCACGAAACGCGTCTGGACCGAACGAAAGTGCTATTATTAACGGCAAAAGGTCGGGTGGCCGATGTTGAAAAAGGCAAGGCTGTTGGGGCCGATGCCTATCTCACCAAGCCTTTTGCCATTCAGTCTCTTATGGATCAGGTTGATCAATTGCTGGCAAACTGATCCTCATTTTATGATTTGGTATGAATCAATTTGAGGGTGCATTTGGGATTTTATTAGACCACATTCGGATTGGTGTGGTCGTTTGCAGGCGAGATGGACGCATTTTGGCAACCAGTAAATCTGCCAATCTCATCTTAGAAGATGAAGCGCTCCCACCCCTAGAGTCGGTGAGTTATTTGTCCGAAATCTTAGACCCACTGATTTTAGAAGATGCTTTTTTTGCTTTAGAAGACCGATTGGATGCGCCGGATCCTCGGTTTCATTTTGTTGCAAGATTGTCTTCGTCTGTTTTTTTACAGATTGACCTACTTCCCGTTGTGGAAAATGGGCTTCATCAAGATCAGATCGTCGTTAAATTGGAAGAAGTGGTCGAAGATGCGAATCAAGGGGTACCATCAGCAACTTTCCAGTCCACGATAGAACAGGTGCGGTCTCATCTGTCGGGGATTCGTGCAGCCATCGAGACCATGATGGCCTATCCGGAAATGGATGAATTGGTGATTCAGCAATTCCGGCAGATCATCTACGACCAAGCCCTGACCCTGTCGAAACAAGTGGAGGAAGTGCAGGAAGATTGGATCAATGAACGAAAATCGCAAGTGCCCTTAGAGGTCATGCACATCCGAGATTGGGAACGTTTCTTGCAAGATCAAATTGGCAGTCAAACAGATCTGAAGGTGCGTTGGGCAAGTGTTCAAGGGGGGGCGTGGCTGGAAGGCGACCGCTTTTCGTGGTTACAAAGTTTGTTGTTTTTGTTAAGAAGAATCCGTAACTCGATCAAGAATGAGAGTTTCAACCTCATGTTCGAAGTCCGTGGAGAAGAGGTACATTTAG
Source organism: Bacteroidetes Order II. bacterium (assembly GCA_016788705.1). NCBI lineage: Bacteria > Pseudomonadati > Bacteroidota > unclassified Bacteroidota Order II. > Bacteroidota Order II. bacterium. The sequence continues at coordinate 157,068 of JAEUSQ010000015.1, read as the reverse complement.
ATGTTTTATGGGTAGGCCCAGCCATACGCGGAGAACGATTAGAAAAGTGGGAAGATCAAATAATCACCGCCGACGAGATGATTCATCCACTTACGCTTGGCGAGGTTTTTCGTAGGCATCATGTGTCTTGGCTGCTTAATCCCGAAAAAGACGTAAGGCTTCGTCTCGTCTTTCCGGTTTATGCTCCACGTGCATTTGCTGATTGAGTCAAAAGAGCAAACGTTCATTCTTAACTACATCTTGTTATAACAAGTTGGAACATCTGGCATTAAGTTTGGTATATTGGCTTATTCATTAACCAAAACCAAAAAACATCATGTCTATTTTTAACTTGTTTCGTGGCGCCATGGGCGGCGGTGTAGAAACCATCTCACCTGTAGATGCACTTAATAAACTTAAAGAAGGGGTCAAATTAATTGACGTCCGTGAACCTGCAGAACTGAAATCCGATGGTAAAGTGTCTAAAGCCATTAATATCCCACTTGGTCAGTTGGCCCCGGACAAACTCCCACAAGATAAAGAAACCCCATTGATGTTCATGTGTCGCTCTGGCGCTCGTTCTTCGATGGCTGCCCGGCAGGCACAGAGTTGGGGTTATACCACAGTTTATAATGTACAAGGTGGGATCATGGGCTGGAAGGCAACAGGAACCTCCTTGAAGTAATTTTTCGCCAAAGCTCTCTTGCGAATGATGACCTTGGAAATATATGCACACCCAAAGGGGAACTTTTTGGGGAAACCTAGTGTTCTGCGCTATATTCCCTCCTTAGATTTTCGTTCCATCCTTTATACATTAACTGGAGATTTCAATGGACATCATGCAAATGATCATGCAAAATGTGGCAGGCCAAGCAGCCGGTCAGGTTGCAGAAAAGTTTGGTATTGATAAAAACGTTGCACAAAATGCAGTGGGGCTTGCTGCTCCCATGATCATGAGTGCGCTCGGCAAAAAAGCAGGTTCTGAGCAAGGTGCACAGGCCGTAGCAAATGGTATCAGCGGGGGCAACCCGATGGACCTTTTGGGCATGGTATTGGGCAATAAGCAACCCGCGCTTCAAAACCACGTCGCTCAACAAACCGGAGTGGACCCTAATGTAGCAGGTGGTATTTTTGAGACCATCGGTCCCATGATCATTGGAATGCTCGGGAAACAGCAACAGCAACAAAGCTTAGATGTTAACGGCCTTGCGGGCTTGTTACAGGGTGGAAAAGCCCAGAGCGATGGCATGTTAGGAGCCGTTGCGCCGTTCTTAGACCAAGATGGAGATGGCGATTTCGATCTTCAAGATATCATGAAACTTGCAGGTGGTGGCGGAAACAGTGGCGGTGGAGGTCTTGGGTCGCTTCTTGGGGGGCTCATGGGTGGCAAAAAGTAAGCCTTTCATGAAGACAACGCTCTACCGGTTTTTCTCGGTGGTTTCTATTGGATTGGGGGTAGCCTTTCTCGCTTTTGGTGTCTATGAATTTTCTCAACAAGGGAAATTAGACCTTAATTGGGGCGCATTAGGGGTATTCGGATTTGTTTTCCCCTTCGCGCTTCGCTGGTTCCTTTTAGAAACCGATTAACTTTTTGTAGATGTACCCACACCCTCTCTGTAGCCAATATGGAGAGGGTTTTTGTTTAATAGGTGATTGTCTTTTTTTGTTATACCCCGATGCAAAATACAAATGTTGCATACCTAAAGGCATATTTGGTGACACTTCTTATCCTATTTCTTTGGATGCTGGGGCCGATGATGCCGTGGGTACTTGATGAAGGAGGCGGTGTGGTATGGCGTTTTCAGTATCGGTATTTGTGTCATCAAATGCCCGACCGATGTTTTCGGATGCATGGCATCCCTATGGCGGTTTGTGAACGCTGTTTTGGGATATATGTTGGGTTATTTGTTGGCGGGTTATTTTATTGGCCTCTTAAAAAGTGGGATCACTTCCTGCTTCTGAAAGCACGCTGGTTGGTTGGTTTGGCTGCATGTCTGATGTTTTTGGATTGGCTGGGACCTATAATTTCGCTCTGGGGAAATGATTGGTTTACGAGATCCGGAACAGGTTTTGTTTTGGGCATCGTTTGTGGGTATTTTGCGGCTAAAGGAATGTTGCAACTTATCTTAGAGATCAAACGCATAAAATGGCATCTTCTATTTTCTAAACCAAACCAAAAGAAAACATGAACGCCCCATCAAAATTTCCTTCCATCTTGAATGGAGCCATTGTTTCCGCGCTGTTGGGTATCGTAATGAGCATACCTACTATGTTGTTCATGCGGGACTTATCACCCTTTGCCTTGTCTGGATTGGGCTTGTTGAATTGCCTTATTTTGCCACTTGCAGGGGCATTTACGGCTGTCTGGCACTATAACCGCGTACAAAATGGTCAATCGGCGGCAGGAGAAGGCGCAGCCCTCGGTGCTGGGGCATTGGCGTTGGGTTCTTTGTTCTCCAGTGCCCTTTCATTCATTTTCCAGATGACAGGGTTGTTTCCAAGCAACGAAGAAATAAAACAAATCAGCGAAGATATGCAGCGTAACCTATTGGGCAAACAGGGTATGGATGCCGAGCAGATAGAACAAGCGATTCAGTCTTCACAGCAGTTCAATTTTTTGAGCAATCCGGTGGTGCAAATTGTAGTGGGGGTTGTGATGATGGGCGTAGTTGGCGCAATTATGGGCGCAATAGCTGCTGCCTTGGTATTCAGGTCGAAGGAAAAGGAGTCTTAATACACAAAGAATCTTTGGTTTTTAATAGCAAAAAAATGGCGTATATAAAAGCGGATAAAATTCCTGCAATTCTGACGGTGGTTGTCGTCACTTGGATATTTGGCTTATTCTGGAACTGGGGCATTTTGTTCCTATCACAGTACTTAAATGTAGATGACATAGGCGTTTTATCCGTTTTTAGTTCGCTGATAAGATCTTTATTGGGTGTTGGTTTAGGTGTTTTTTTATATAACCAACGTCAGGAGGTTTCCGCTTCGGCAGTAGATGGCGCACTTATAGGTGGTTTGGGGATGGTGCTTGCATCTGTCTTGTCCAACTTGTTTGTTTGGGTCATGTTGAGAATGAGTGCCTCTTTTTCCTCCTTGAATCCGGCGTGGGTAATGATACAATGGGTCTTGATTGATGGGCTTATTGGGATTGTACTGGGGGCTGCATTTGCTGTTATATGGCCCAAGAAACGGCGTTCCGGCGATGAATAAAGAGACCTCCTTCTGGATCATGTAGCTAATCTTCTGAGTCTGTCTCACTATAAACCTAAAGATTTTACACCATAGTCAAGCGTGTATTATCGTTTACGGCTTTTGGGAGTTCCAAAAATTTCGGAAAAAATGAAGGCATTCTTTGCTGCCTCTGGGCTATGTAACAGGTTCGAGAGGCCTGGTTTCTTGGTAGGGGTCGGTTTGTCTATTTTTAGGGTTGGATTTTTTGGTTTTTCTTTTGGATGATCTCCAAAGAGGTGGTTTTCAAATTGCTCTTCCTGATTTTTGGAAAAAACAATGTCAAAATCTTTGGCTGTTTGGTCGTAGTCTTTTCCGGAAACATCATAATCGGCCCCTTGGTCAAACGTATTTTCGTTATCGAAATATTTGCCTTGTGAAAAATAACCCATAGGCTTCTTGTTGCTGGTTGTGGGCAACGTAGGTTTATGTTGATGGGGGTTGGCCAAAGCCTCGTATTCTTCCTTGGCGTTCTGCAATTCGCTCAAGACCTCTTCTATTTTAGTTAAGGATTTCTTTTTCTTTTGCTTCTGATCATCCGAAATTCCCTTTAAAATGGCCCAAATAATAAAGCCAACAAGATAAAATACCCAAGATTCCATAGACTCCTCCGTTTAGTTGGTTTCGTCGAAAAGGGTTGATTTGGCCTTTCGGTTACGCAGTGCCTCTATCACTTTGATATTAGCTTTTGGAAAGGCGAAGTGTTCGAGTTCGTCCTCCATTACCCATCGAAATGGTTGTCCGTTTGCTGAAACGGGAGTTCCACGCCCTAAAGTACATAAAAATGCATGAAGTGTAATCTTAAAATGTGTGTAGGCATGTTTCACCAGTGCAACTTTTTCGGTAATACCCACCTCGATACCCATTTCTTCTTGTAGCTCCCGTTTACAGGTCTCTTCTAAAGACTCATTAGGCTCTTGTTTGCCGCCCGGGAACTCCCATAAGCCGCCCAATAATCCATCGTCTGGCCTACGGCTGATGAGATACTGGCCCCTGTTATTAACAACCAATCCGATGGCAATGTGATGATGTGGTATTTTTGGTTTTTTTGAGACAAAGGGTAGCGCGCTTTGTTGGTTGTTTCTATATGCACTACAGGCAGGTTGTAAAGGGCAGGCCCGACAATCGGGCTTTGCGGGTGTACACACTGTTGCACCCAATTCCATGATGGCCTCGTTGAAACGTCCTGGAGATTCTGTTGGCAATAGCCTTGTGGCCCAAATCCAAAGGGTTTTACGGTTTTGTGGCAATCTAATGTCTTCTTCAAAAGCCAATATCCTTGCCAAAACCCGCATCACATTGCCATCCAAGACTGCCAGTGGTACTTGATAGGCAATAGAGAGAATTGCCGCTGCCGAATAGGGGCCAATACCCGGAAGGGCCAGTGCTTCTTCTGCGGTTTCAGGAAAAATGCCATTGTGGTTGGCAATGATTTGTTTCGCTGCTTTATGCAGATTGCGTGCGCGTGCGTAGTATCCCAGTCCCTCCCACCGCTTAAGGACCGCATCTAAAGGTGCTTTTGCCAGATCAAAGACCGTCGGGAACGCTTCCAGAAAGGCATGGTAATATGGCATTGCCTGATCCACCCTTGTTTGTTGGAGCATCATCTCGGATAACCAGATTCTGTAAGGGTCTTTGGTTCTTCGCCAAGGCAGATCGCGGGCCTGTATATCAAACCACTGAAGTAGGTCAACCTGAAAATACGGTTGAATTTGGTGCCATAGTTGAAGGTCTGAATGAGGTATTTCAGAATGGTTCATGATTTCAGGGTTACGGAGATCAGTATTTCGGAGGCTTCATTGGAAGCGGTATAGGCTCGAAATCGGATCAGGTGTATGGAGTCGGGTTTTTCCCGGTCGGTATCCCAATAAAAGGAGCGTTTTACCAACCAACTCATGGCGGGTGCCTGTACAATTTCGTAACGGACAAAAGGTTTCCCTGAACGTGTTCGGCGCGGCAAAACGAAGAGAAATGCACGGCCAATAGGGTGTTGTTGTATGGTAGAATCGGGGCGTATGGCCTCGGTCCGTTGGACGGGGTTTTGTGCGTAGGCGGTGGTATGCAGACAAAACCATAACCCTGACAGAAAAATCAGGCAGTTGGTGCGGAATATTTTTTTCATTACAAAACGGAATAGATGAGAATTATTAAAAATAATGCGTTACGGGGCTTAAAAAAAGGATTGTTTTTTCATTGGGCTTGTCTTTTTATACTATTGTTTGGTGCGATCCCTTGGTTAAGTGCGCAAACGGATAGGTCCATTGAATCTACTATGGTTATAAAATCAGTTAAATTTCTGGGACTTACCGATATTGAGGAAAGGTTCATACGTGAACAAATGGCGGTACGGGCATTGCAAAAGATAACGTATAAAGCCCTTCAAGAAGATTTGGAGCGCATTTTGAATCAATTTATAGGGCAAGGTTTTTTATTAACTCGTGTATATATAGAAGATGCTTTGGTTGATTCACAGGAGCAGGCGGGTTGGCATCTGGTGATACGAGTAGAGAAAGGGCCGCCCGTGAAGTTCTCTGGCTTGGTCTTAACAAATCCTACTCGCATCAAATCGGAATATATACGTGCGGTGCTGGGGCTGAAATCCACCCAATGGATGACGCAATTTGACCCCGAAACTGCGCGTACTCGGTTGCAAGAGATGGGCGTTTTTGAACAGGTGGCATCGGTTGAGGTTAAAATTGATCCCAACTTGGATGCGCAAGTAGTGGTGAAGGCGCAAGACCGTCCACCAGGGAGTTTCGACCTTGCGTTGGGCTATCTTCCAAAGTCTCAGGCGCAAAAAGCAGGTGTGGTAGGAAACGGAACCCTTTTGCTTCGGAGTGTAATGGGGCGTGGCGAAGAATTACAAGCCCAAATCAATCGGATGCCCGGACAGTCGAATCAGGCCGAAATAGCTGCCAGATGGCCTTTTGTGATGGGTTTGCCTATCCGGTTCCGAGGGAAATGGACAGGACAACAGCGAGATTCAACGTTTAACCAATCAGGATTTGAATTAGAGACAGGGTATGTGCAGGCAAACCGTCTGGAGTTTTTTGCATCGGTGGATCGGCGCTCGATTCGTCCGGGGGTAAAAGGGAATAAAGACGGATTGGCACGTTCCGATGCGTGGTTTGTAGGGATCGGGGTGGGTTATGAGATGGCTGACAGTCGCGTAAATCCACGAAAGGGCGCTCAAGTGGTTTCGGTGTTACAGCAAGGTAAAAAAGACGTGCAACGGCTCGACGGAGCACGTGAGTCTGTCAATCAGCAGCGGCTTTCGGTGGTATTACGGATCTTTGTGCCCACCTTTAGGCGTCAGGTATGGGTCTTGGGGGGCGACTTTAGGGCACTCTTTAGCCCTTTTTGGGATGATGCCGATTTGTTCAGGTTTGGTGGAGCAACCTCCCTGCGTGGTTATAATGAGGAACAGTTTAAGGGAAATGCTGGTGGGCGTTGTTTTACAGAATATCGGTATCAATTGGATGCTGCATCATATGCGTTTGTTTTTTTTGATGGGGGCATGTTACAAACCCCAAAATCTGTAGGAAATACGGCCAATCGTTTGGTACGGATGGGTTATGGTGTAGGCCTACAATACAGTACACCACTGGGCTTAATGCAGGTTTCTTATGCCGCCAATCCGGAGGAAGGCCCTGCAAATGGGCGGCTACATATCGGTCTGAAACTGGGTTTGTAAAGATCATAATCGAACCGCTCTTTTCTCGTTCTAAAGTTGCATTGGATGCATAAGTGGGAAAGGTTCGAATTGCAAAACAAAAAATCTCCATTTTTTCGAGTCGAAAAGGGTGGTTTCAAAATGGCAAAAAGCCTCTCCATTGGTGGAAAGGCTTTGCTTTTCGGTAGCGTGGTTGGCTTACCGTCGGAACATATACTGAAATTTAAAGAAAATAGATCGGTCGGTTGTGTACAGTCCGGGGTTTTGCGGGTATGTGGCATTGTCGGCATCAGCGCCATTGAGGTTCGCTCCCACGTAAAATACCGTTAACGGATTTACCTGATACGTTAACAAAGGCTGTAGGCTAAACCCTTCCGAGAAAGAATTGACCTGGCCAACCAACCGGATATTAAATGCACGGCTTGCTTGATAAGTTAGGGTTGTACGACTCACAAAACCACGATAAAATTCTTCGCCAGTAGTACGGTGCTTCATCATGGCGTATGAAATATTGGGACTGATTTCAAAGCCGCTGAAGGGTCGTAAATAAAAGCCACCCCATCCGCTAAACTGTCGTCCTGGCTCTGGCGTATCGGTTCTGCGGATGCTGTTACCATAATTAAATCCAATATCGAAACCAAAGTTTTTACTAAAGTTACTACCGCCCCACATGTTTATCCGGCGTAAGTCTTTAAACTGAACCCCATGAAACACTTCTTCGCTGATAACATTGGTATTAAATCCCACATATGACTGGCCTTTCATTTGAATATTCATGTTAAAGCCCAAAAAGGTGTCTCGCACTTTGTTGTCAAAAGACCAGATCCGTCCTGTGTATGCTGCTGGGCGAACTTGGGTGACAAACCGATCTTTGAAGTAGAATGAATATCCCTGCCAGATATTGGCTTGCCGGAAGTTGTTTTGGCTTACAAATCCATTGTCTGCGCGGAATGTAGGACTAACGGCATCGTAGCCAAAATAAAAATTCCACTCCCGCGATTGACGAATAAAGCCAATTTTGCCCGAATGCCCTGTAAACGTTTCTCCATCAAGGGCAACCGTGTGACGGCCTTGGTCGAAGGTGCCAGAAAGCCCATATTCGTTGTTCAGGGTAGGGTTATTCAGTTCTTCGGTTCTGCTGCCATTTAGTTGGTAGGTAAAATAATATTTTGGGGAAAAATTGATTTTCCCATCTAATGCCACCACAGAGCCACTACCGCCTTCAGGCATCCGACGGTCAGTTAACAACGCTGCTATATAATTTCCACCTTTCATGGCTTGTTTAAACCGGAGAATATTGCTTATGCTTCTTCCGTTTTCCAAAACCTCACTGGATTCTGATAAGGGGATGATAATCGGTGAATGCTCATCCATCGCTCCAATGTATCCAAAACTACTTTGGCCTTGCCGCGAAATGAACTTGGCTGCAACCAAAGGAGCATTCATCGAGCGTGTATAAACGGTCTGGAAAGGTTCGCCAAAATTAAACCCACTTTCCTGATCAAAGAGGTCTGCACCTTCTTGGAAGAAAGGTCGGCGTTCGGGGTAAAACAAAGCAAGTGTAGAATTAACACTGATTTGGTCGGCATCGGACTCAATCTGGCTGAAGTCTGGATTAAACGACATCTCGGCAGAGGTGTTTGAATTGAAATCTAATTTCAGGTTCAAAGAAGGTTCCATGTTCTTCAAACCAAGTTTTTCTTTGGTAAAAGGCGAGCCGGGGTTGGTGCTGTCTTCGCGACTGGCTTCATTTGAGCCAACGAGTGCAGGCAATATTTGGTAGTGCATAGACCCGCTCTTGACACCTTTGATGTTTTCGAGTGTACCAAATTGACACATGGTACAAGCATTGTTTTGTGTAAGTGCTGGCCATGCGTACATGTGACGGCTGGCTCGTGGGTGATTAACCAGAAAGTTTACTCCCCAAGACTGTACTTCTTTGTTCGGGAAACTTAGGCTGGAAAATGGAATGGCCATCTCTACTTCGTACCCCGTTTCTGTTTTGCGGCCTGCCGAAGTATAAATCAGGTTGTAGCTACTATCGTCATTGTTGCCATTTCCTCTTGAATCTACCTGAATCCCTAATGGATTTGCGCCTAAGAGTAAAAAATAGCTATTGTTCCGATAAGTATCTAAAGCAATAGCGACCCAGTCATCCGACCAAACCTCGTCCCGTTTTCCATTCGTGGACCTTAACGCAGAAGGCTCGTCTGTGACCCGATAACCAACATAAAGATACATTGCGTCGTATGTAATCCATGCTTCTGCTTTAATGCCTGGTGCAGAGCCTTCGTTGGGTTGGAATTCTGTAAAATCTTTGACCAAAGCACCAGTTGCCCATTCATCAGCCTTTAGTTCACCATCTACTTTTATGGGAGAGGGCGTGGATTTTAAGTTGAGCGCCTTGTTGGGATCGGTTGATTTTTGCTGGATTCGAGGGGTTGCGAACAGCAAAGCCGGCAATAAAAGCAATACAAAAGACAGCGGCGCGACCCGGAAACGGGTGGCCCAGAGAGGATTGGGGTACATGGAAATTACTCCTAAGTGAGGTTGTATTCCAGTCAGACCGAGGGTGGGCGCTCTAATGGAAAGGGTTGCAATAGGGGTTTAAAGGTTTCGGAATCAAAACGGATTGAAGTGGGGAAAGGTTACGAATGTGTAAATATTTTTTCAGACCATGCTGCTTTGTTATGAATGGGTGTGAAAAAAAGAGCGGATGGGCCTTCCGCAAAACCCATCCGCGTCCCACCATTATGCCTGAGATAAGCATTGAAGACTAAAAAGAGATGTCATGTAAGATTACAATGTTTGTTGGTTTATCGAATAGAACTTTTGGCTACTTTAATAATTCTTTTGGTGAATAAATGAATAATTTGATTAAGATATTTGCGATAAGACGTCATAAATAATCTCTAAACCGTTTTTAATTTCTTCTTCTGTAACTATAAGGGGCGGGATAAACCGAATGACATTCCCATAAGTGCCACAAGAAAGCAAGAGCAATTTCTTTTCCAAACAGCCTTTTTGGAGTGCGGTAACGGTTGCGGCATCTGGTGTACCGTTTTCGTCTCTAAACTCCATACCCACCATCAGTCCAAATCCACGTACTTCGGCAATGCGCGGAAAGGTGGCCTGAAGAGCCTTTAGCCCTGCGGTAAGTTGTGCGCCTCTTTCGGCGGCATTTTCGATCATGTTTTCGTCGCGCATCGCCCGGATAGTTGCAATGGCCGATGCAGCAGCCAGTGGATTTCCACCATAGGTTCCGCCGTGACTTCCGGGAATCCATTTGGCCATCATCTCGGAAGAAGCTGCAATACACGACATGGGAACCCCACTTGCAATGCCTTTGGCCATAATCATGACATCAGGCTTTACATTATAGTGGTCTTGAGCAAACCATTTTCCGGTACGCCCAAAGCCCGTTTGTACCTCGTCCATTACCAATAGAATGCCGTGTTCATCGCAAATTTCGCGCAGGGCCTTCATAAAAGCCGGAGGAGTAGGCACATAGCCTCCTTCACCTTGCTCTGGTTCCAAAATGATGGCAGCGGTTTCCTCAGGAGCTGTTTGGCTCTTCAATAAATGCTTTAATTCTTTAATACAATATTGGATGGTGGTTTCTTCGTCCCAGCCATACCGAAGCGCATGAGGAAAAGGTGCAACAAAAATACCTGCTGGTAGTGGCTGGTATCCAATCCGATAGATGGTCTTAGAGGTTGTCATGCCCATTGTCAGGTGGGTGCGTCCATGAAAGCTACCTTGAAAAACAATGATATTGGGCCGCTTGGTCACCTGCTTGGCCAATTTGACGGCTGCTTCGGTGGCTTCGGCGCCGGAGTTGGCAAAGAAAAACGAGTTTATGTGTGCTGGTACAATGGTCCGCAATTCCTCTGCCAGATCAATCAATACACGGGTATAGAAGACGTTCACTTGTCCATGTAACATCTTAGCTGCTTGTTCTTGAATGGCGGCTACTACTTTTGGATGGCTATGCCCGGTATTGGTTACGCCAATGCCTGAAGTGAAGTCTAAGTATTTGTCCCCGTTTTCGGTATAAACCCACGATCCGGAACCGTGGGTAACTACCAATTGCGAGATTTTTGTAGTGACGGGCGAGAGGTGTGTTTGCACGGGTGAATGCTGACTCATATTGTAAATCGGATAATAATGTGAGAGAGTTTCTGATAAATTTGCAGTCAAAGTACAAAATTTGGGGAATCATGTAAACGGGCGGCTTTGATTGACCCTAAAAATATTGCGTTTTTTATGGGGGTGTTGTGGGTCGTTTTTCACCATAATCTGTTTAGTACAAGCTTTGTGCCTCCGTATCATGAATGTTTATCCTTCAGATCACTTAAAATACACTTAGACATGACAGCATTAGATTATCAGGCACTTGTAGTACAAATACGGGACGTGAACCGACCCAAAGCAGAGCGTCTTGCTGATTTTAGAATCTTTCGGACGGCTTTAGAAACTGGTACCATTCGCGCCGCCGAACGGGATAGGGCAGGAAATTGGCACGTAAATACATGGGTTAAACAAGGTATTTTGGCAGGTTTCCCCCTTGGAGAAATGGAAGACGTATCGGTACCGGGTTTTCCGTTCTTCGACAAAGCCACCTATCCGGTTCAAGCATTCACCTTAGGCCAACAAGTACGTATTGTACCTGGTGGAACCACCATCCGCACTGGGGCCTATGTTGCACCCGGCGTTGTGTGTATGCCACCGAGTTATATCAATGTGGGGGCATATGTAGATGAAGGCACGATGGTGGATTCTCACGCCTTGGTAGGATCTGCTGCACAGATTGGCAAGAAAGTACACCTCTCGGCAGCCGCGCAAATTGGAGGAGTCTTAGAACCTGCAGGAGCGCTACCAGTGATTGTGGAAGACCATGTATTTATTGGAGGAAACTGTGGGGTATATGAAGGGTGTCTGATACGAGAGCGGGCTGTCTTGGCGTCAGGGGTTATCCTAACGGGTTCCAGTCGGGTATATGATTTGGTGAATGAACGGGTCATTACGCGGAACGAGTCTGGCGTGCTTGAAATTCCGGCTGGTGCAGTAGTGGTACCCGGTGCGCGTAGCATTTCCTCCGAATTTGGGGTGTCTCATGGATTATCGGTTTCGACTCCCATTGTGGTCAAATACCGCGATGATAAAACGGATGCAGCCCTTGCCCTTGAAGAAGCGCTTCGTTAAGGCTCCGTGGCCCATGTTTTACAGCCAGCGGATCATCAGATAGGCTGTTGGTCTGCTGGTTAAGGGTAGGTTATGCCTTAAGGGGCAGCATGCTGTGGGCAATGGATTGGGCAAGGAAGCGGCTGCAACCGAATAACCTAACAATAATTCTTATCCAGACGAAGTGATTAATCTGGCTATCTATAGCCTATTTCATTGTGCCTCTCTGTTATTTTAAAAGTTGTGTCCTGTGGTAAGCAAACCCAGGTCCTTCATATCCATATTCGTCAGTTTATAAAAAAACCGCCCATCAATAAGGATGAGCGGGCAACAGAGAAGTTGGTTTTCGGTTTAGGCAAAGCGATGTTCTACACGCTTCACTACTTCGTCGGCTACTTTTTCCTGAATGCCTTGGTCTAAATGACTGGTAAAGCCCACACAAGAGCAATTAATCTCGCCGAGAACATATTTGTCTTGTTTGTTTTCATCCCAATCCAGCATAAAATCGGCAGTCCAGATAAGTGGGATGTCGAAGCCACCCAATTTTTCCGAGATAACCGGTAAATACTTTAAGAAGAGCGCAACCAAATCAGACCATTTTTCAGGATTGTCGTAGGTGTATTTTGCGCCAGAGAATAAGGTTGCAGAAAAGGCGTCGCCCCCTTCAGCCGGTTTCTTATGTACGACGAAAATCGGGGTATCACCAACGAGTAAAATTCGGATTTCACCTTCTTTAATGCGTGGCATAAAGCGCATATCCACAAGCATCCCATTTTCACCAACTATGTACTTTTCGCAGAATGTCATAAATGCTTCCAAGGTATGATATTCTACGTGGTTGTCAACGGCTTCGGTACATTTGAGCTTGGTGTTTAGGGGCAGGGTGTCACCTGGTTGGAACGCATGTTCTTCGGCTACCTGAACCCGCCAGATGCCTTCCCCGGTTGAGCCTCGGTTTTGTTTAAGTACCCGTTCGCCATAAGAAAGGCTTACCGGGAAGGTTTTTTTGAAATGTGGAATGTCGTAATAAGCATGGGTGTCGTCCGGAACCAAGTCGGTCGAGGCCAATTTCACCAAGGCATCTTTTGCGCCGAAGTTGAGCATGGCATCCGGATGTGGCATCCCGATGAGACCATCAGTAGATAATTTGCGTAGGGTATCAAAATATATTTTTTCTCCGTTGGGCAAATTACCGGGATTGATTCGGCTGAGATAAGCGTCAAAAGAATCTTTTACATAGCCATAGATAGCCTCTTCCCATTCGTCCCGAAAAAAGAGCACCTCGGCATCCCATCCTTTGGATTTTAGCGCATTAACGATGGGCATGGTGTCTTTGCGGTGTCCATCCAGCCATTTATCCGAGCCGCCTTCCGCTTCAAATATTACAATGCGTTTTTTCATGATATTACTTTTTGATAAGGTGTGCGATATAGGGCAAGGGCACAAGTACAAACTATTCCACACAAGCCCAATCTCCAAATGATTCATGTGGTGGAATGGTAGTGTTTTTGTGAAGACTGATTCTTGCAATTCAGATAAGCACACCTTAGTTTGATTGGATTCTTAAATCCTTTTATCCAGCGCTATATGCACGATCCTTCTATTACCCGTCGGCGGTTTATGGGATATTTTTCGGCAATTGGTTTGAGCGGAACAATGTTTCCGGGTGTATTATATGCCCTTCACCATGGGAATACCAAGTTAGACGATACGCCTATTACCACCGCCGTCATAGAACAGGCCGAGAAACTTTCCGGGCTTACTTTTACACCGGAGCAACGCGAGATGATGGTACAAGATCTGAACGAAGCCCGTGCCGAGTACCAAGAAATGCAGGCTTTTCCATTGGGCAATGAGGTGTCGCCAGCATTGGTTTTTCAGCCAGATGTTCGGGGACGTTTGCCATTGGACGCGCGAAATACCACACGTATAACGGTATTGCCCCAAGCCGTAAAAAAACCGACCGAAGAAACCGATTTGGCTTTTATGAGCATTCGGGAGTTGAGCGGGTTGTTGCGCCGTCGAGAGGTGACATCGGTTGAACTGACCGAACTTTACCTGCGCCGCCTGAAGCAATTTGATCCTCAGTTATTGGCTGTGGTTTCTTATACCGAGGAGCGGGCAATGAAGGCTGCCCAAAGAGCGGATACCGATTTTGCAGCTAAAAAGTATCGGAGTTTGTTGCAGGGTATTCCGTGGGGCGCCAAGGATTTGCTGGCAACCAAAGGGTATAAAACGACCTGGGGATCGGTACCATTCAAAGATCAGGTCTTGGATTATGATGCGGCGGTGGTCGAGAAACTGGATACAGCAGGTGCCGTACTTCTTGCCAAACTCAGTATGGGTGAATTAGCGTGGGGGGATGTATGGTTTGGGGGCAAAACCAAAAGCCCTTGGAATACGGCATTGGGCGCATCAGGCTCTTCTGCTGGGGTGGGCGCCACGGTTCCAGCGGGTCTGGTGGGATTTGGGATTGGGACAGAAACGCTTGGCTCCATCATTTCGCCCAGTACACGGAGTGGGGTAACGGGTTTTCGGCCTACTTTTGGGCGGATCAGCCGGTATGGGGCCATGGCCCTAACGTGGAGTATGGACAAAATAGGCCCGATGTGTCGCTCTGCTGAGGACTGTGCCTTGGTCTTTTCGGTATTACACGGGCGCGATAAACGGGATGTTGTATCCCGCGATGCCCCTTTTTTGTGGCCGCTTAATCCGAAAACGTTGAAAATCGGATATTTCAACGAAGCCTTTGAAGCCGATTACCCTAATAAAAAAGCAGATCAGGAATCGCTGGAAGTATTAAAGTCTTTAGGATTTACGCTTATTCCTACTGCTGTTCCAAAAGGCTTTTTGCCCGGCGTCCTGACTATGGTGATAGATGTTGAGTCGGCTGCTGCTTTTGAGGGTCTTACCCGGTCTCATGCGGTGGATAAGATGGTACGCCAAAGCAAAGATGCATGGCCACATGTTTTTCGGGTAGGTCATTTACGACCTGCGGTGGCCTATGTGCAGGCAAACCGGATTCGTACCCAACTGATGCTGGCTATGGATGACTTATTTCAGGAAATTGATGTCTTGGTAAGCCCTTCGTTTGGCCGCGAAATCCTTCAAATTACCAACCTGACCGGACATCCTGCGGTGTGTGTGCCCAACCGCTTTGATCTTCTCAAAGATGAGCCTAATGCACCCGCACGAGAAGCCGGAAGTATTTCATTTATTTCAGGTTTGTATAAAGATGATCAGGCATTGGCAGTCGCCCATGCTTTTCAAACCGTTACAGACTGGCATAAGCGACGTCCGCCCATTGGTAGGTGAAAAATAGAAAACAATGGAGGAAATGGGTGCATTGAATGCGCTGTGTCCCAAAAGGGTACAGCACGCGCCGATATAGGCTCATTGCACGGTCATCTGTTAACGTTTATTGGCCTGATTTCGGAATAAAGAGGAAATTACTCCGAATTTGGTTGCTGCCAAAGGTTCCGAGTATGGGTTTGGGTTGGAGGGTCTCTAGGTAGCCATAGAGTTTGGGAATGGTTACAATGTCACCCGTTTGGCTGTGATTTTGTAGGGTTTCGATTAATTTTCCGGTAAACGGCGAATGTCCGTTTGGCGCGCCATCCGAAACATATTCTTTTCCTCCAGCGGTGAGGAATTGCCGGGTTTTGAATTGCAGTTCGCGTTGTATAAAGGCAGCCCGTTCTGCGTGGGCAGAAGGCGCATCCCCACGGTCGGTTGATAGTGCAACATTAGGGTCAAATGTGCCGCCAAAGCAGACGTCCATCACCAAAAAAACGTGGTTGACCGGAATTTTTTCTACGACTTCGCGCAGATAGCTTTGGGGGATATAGCTATTACGAACCACGTCTGTTAGCCGCGAGTCTTTGGTGACGATATAACCACTTTGTTCCACCTCGTCGAAACTGCCATGACCGGCAACAAAAAGAAAAAGTTGGTCATCCTCGGCAAAAGGGCGTTGTATGTATTCTCGTACCTTGAGTAAAAAGGCCTCCTTTGTTGGATTTTTTAAGACTTCCGTTTCAAATCCATATCTTTCACGGAGAAGGTGTTCCAGTACGGTGGCATCTTTTCCCGGATTGTTCAACGGCTTCCATTCATCGTAGCGATCGGTGGCAATTAAAAGCGCGTAGTCACGTCCGGTGCGCCCAAGTACCTTGGGAGAACGATTGGCTAAAAAGGATTGATGGGCTAAGTTTCCGTCGCGGTCTTGTGCATAAATTACGACACTGTTTTCGCCTTCTTGCAAAGCAATTTGGGTTTTAAAATAGCCATTGGTTTGCAACGCGATAGGTTTTCCATTAATTAAAACCGTCGTCACTTGTTGGTCGTCGGTTGCAATTCCTTTAATAGTCAAAGAGTCTTTTCGGACGATAACCCTGCCGCTCATGCCGCGAATCATTTCTAGTTCAGGTTCAATTAGCGTGATTTGTGGTGCCGAAATATCGGTACCAGCTTCTTCCGCAAAAACTTCGTAATGGGCTTCGTGGCGGTTTCCGAATACATCTTCGGCCTCCACTTGTACAATATTTTTCCCTTTTTGAAGGGGAAATGTGGTTTGAAATCCATCTTGTTGTAGTACAACAGACCGTCCATTCACCTTTAGGTGTTGGAGTTCGTTCTCGTCGCGAATGGTTCCTGTTAGGGTAAACTGAGTCGCGTGTGTACGAAAGGGTTTATCGGGGTGGAGCCTTGGGGCCAATTCTACTAATGGGGCCTGTGTGTCGGTGAGTAGAACCAAGGGGTACGCCTCGCGTAACGTGTTCCCTTTTGCATCGGCGGCTTCTATTGAAAGAAGATTTTCACCAGTGCTTAGTCGGATCTGGACCGAGAAAGTACCATCATTGTTCAGTGCAAGGGTTTCTCCATTAATTTTGAGCGATGTAACAGGATTTTCGTCTTGTATATAACCTTGGATACGCATCACCGGACGGAACACCTGAACGGCCTCTCGGAGATTGAGCTTGGGGCTAACGAAATAGACCACGGGCGGCGTTTTATCGGGCGCCATACGAATGGTCGAAAGAATGGACTGACCACTAAATCGCTTTTGTGAATACGTCGATTGGCCAGCCATGCACAAAAGCCCTAATCCAATCACGAACATTTTTAGATAATTCATATGTGCCTTGTTTTCAATGGGAAGCGGATGACGGCTTGGGAGGTGGATTGGGCAACGCGGTTATTTGCCGCCAAATAAACCAAGAAATGCCGAATGTAATTACTGTTATTCCAGCGCCATACATCCACTTCGACCTTGGTTCGGTGGCTTCAATAAAAAAAACCACTTGGTCGCTCTGAATGCCTTCCGGAAAATCTTTGAATACCTCCCACACGATCCTTTTTTGTAGTCCGCTGGGTATTTTTGGCCCTACATCTCCATGGATTGTTGACAGACGTAACCGAGACTGGCCCCCATCCAAAGAAATATAGGGTTGAACGGAATAGCGTCCTTTCGGTTTCCCGATGAGGTCGTAGGAGAGCAAGATTTGATCTCCATTTCGCTGAAATGCAACATTCGCCACTTTACGTGGTTGAGCGACGGTGAAAAACGTGCCTGCAAACCAAATCATCAGCAACCAAAACAAACGCATCCTGAAATCAACCGGAAAAAAAGAGGTTCAAAAGAACTGTTTCTGCTTAATCGGTTTAAAATACGTATTTTGAGGATATTCCCCAAATTCGGAAGAACAGGATATAAATGGCAAAAACAGTCTTGGCACAAAATTTTGGGCGATATCAGCTTTTAGAACCCATTGGCCAGGGCGGGATGGGAACGGTGTATCGTGCCTATGATCCGCTATTGGACCGGAGTGTCGCCCTAAAGCGATTGTCTCCGGATCTGGTTTCTGACCCGGCCTTGTTGGCGCGTTTCGAACAAGAATCCCGATTAATGGCGCAGGTACATCATCCGCAGATTGCAACGGTTTTTGATGCAGGCGATGTGGGAGGCCAGCCTTTTTTGACCATGGCGCTGGTGCAAGGGGAGCCATTACACCGTTTTGCCGCTTCTCGGCCTCGTGCCTTTACGTTACAACAAGCCATTGTTTGGGGAAAACAAGTGGCGAATGCATTGGCGGCGTTGCACGAAAAAGGGATATTACACCGTGACCTAAAACCCGATAACCTGATTCGTACACCCGATAATCAATTGGTTCTGACAGATTTTGGGATAGCAATCCGGACTACAGAGCGGCAAACCAGTCGGGTATTTGAAGGTACGCCCGAATATGCCAGCCCGGAGCAGTTTTCCGGTGAGGAGCCTAGTCAGGCAAGTGATGTGTACAGTTTGGGGGCACTCCTTTTTTGGATGTTGGCTGGAAGGCCACCTTTCGAGGGTGATTCTTTCGAGGCATTGCAGAGAGCTGTTTTGTCCTATCCGGCCCCCGATATTCGTCTCTGGCGAAAAGATATTCCAGAGTCGGTCTCTATATTGATTCAGCGTTGTTTGGAAAAGGATCCTGCCAAGCGGTTTGAAACAGCGCTGGCGGTTGAGCAGGCCTTAGAAGACTTGTCTGTGCCTACTGCCAAGTTCAGGCCGTGGTTGGCTGTTGTGGTGCTGACCGTTGCGGGCATTTTGGGGTGGTGGTTTTGGTCGGAAATGGGCGGCCAGCAAGGGGCACAAGCATGGTTACGAGAAGGGCAAGCGCAATTTAGTGCCGGAAAAGCACAAGAAGCGGCCAAGACATGGGAAAAAGCCGCACGTTTGGGCAATCGGGAAGCCATGCGCAGTTTAGGAATCTTGTATGCCGAAGTATTAAACAAGCCGACACAAGCAGAAAAGTGGTTTCAGGAGGCCGCAAAACGTGGAGATGTGGTTTCGATGCGAGGCCTAGGTACCTTGTATTATAATGGCAAATCGGGTATTCCACGGAACACCGTTCGTGCATGTAGCTTTTTTGAGGCGGCTGCTCGGGAAGGAGATGCAGAATCGGTCTGCTATCGGGGGGTATTGCGGTACAATGGCGAGTGTGGCAACGCACCAGATACTACTATGGGTATCCGGGACATTCGTTTGGCGGCAGGTGCTGGCGTCGTAAAATGCGCTTTGGCACTCAAAGCCCTGCGCGCCGAAGAATAGTAAGGGGGGACAGCTATAATCGGGTATCAAATAGCCCGCATTTTATTTCCCTTTGCATAGTGTGTAACTTCGGCCAAGCCCAAGTGCTCCATAAGCGGTGGGATATACATACCAAATCTCCCGCGAAGTCCTTTTTTTAACCCATACCAGCCGCCATTGGGGTTGTGCTCCGAGCGCCCCCAGGCCTCCACCGAACCCTCCTTGGCGGGTTTTTGTTCGTCTGCACTGCCCAGTTCCATCCAGTCTCCGTGTGTTTTCAACATCTCGTGGAGGTCATGGAGGCAGGTGGCATCGTACATCAACGTTGTTTTACCAACAACACACATAATGACTTCTTTACCATCTTTTAGTGCTCTGTACATCTCGTAGTCGGATGTGAGAGGAGGCGTTTTAAGCTTCCACGGATTTTCTTTTGTTCCTTTGGCTGCCATTGGATTTTCGGGGTTCATGATGAATGGATTTGGTTTGAACCTTGGCTACCCCTCACAAATTCCGCTTTCTAAAAAGCATTTTTTGGGCGCCAAAGTTTTCCGTAGTAGGTATTTACAAGTAATGAGTGCCCGCATAGATAAAAAATGCGTATTCTTAATATGGCTTTAAGTATTAGAAAGACAATATGTTAAAAATACAGGCTGGATCAAAATTAAGGTATTTTGTTCTCAGTTCCAGCAATAAGCAAAAAAATAATAAATGCAGTTATGCCATATGGTTAAGGGCATGATTTTCTCTTTATGCGATACCGTTTTTACAAACAAATCCTTCCTAAAAGCCGGATCGTTCATTTTCCATCATAACAGTATTGAGTAAGATTTTGGAAACGGGGCACGCGCTGGCGATTTGCATTAGGCGATTTTGCTGTTCTTCCTCTAAGGCAGGATTAAACGAGAACCGCCTCACGATATAGGTAATGAGGCCATTTTCAGTTTTTTCCTGTCTGAAGTTCAGGCTTAGGGTGCTACCATTGATCTCCCAGCCTTTTCGTTCGGCATACATGCGCAGTGTAATTGAGATGCAACTCCCCAAGGCAGCCAACAAAAGTTCATAGGGGTTCGGTGCGGTGTTTTGTCCGCCTAATTTGAGCGGTTCGTCCGCAGCCAAGCGAAAAGGGCCAGCAGCAATTTCGGTTCGGTAAGGATGTTCGCCTTGAAGAATGCTTACATCTTCTTTAAGGATATAGGGGTGCATCTATCTAAAATTTAAGGTGGCGCACGGTTTGGGCATGGTTGATTAATTGCTTCAAAGAGTCAATCCCAATTCTTACGTGTTCATCTACAAAGTGACGGGTCACTAATTTATCGCTTTCTTCGGTTTTAATGCCTTCGGGAACCATTGGTACGTCCGACACCAGAAGCAATGCACCCGTCGGCATTTGATTCTTAAAACCAGCTACAAAGATCGTGGCTGTTTCCATGTCTATGGCCATCACGCGCAAGGAGCGCAGGTAGCTTTTAAAATCTTCTTTGTGTTCCCAAACACGGCGGTTTGTGGTATAGACGGTTCCGGTCCAATAGTCCAGTTCATGTTCTCGAATGGTTGTAGAAACGGCTTTTTGGAGGGCAAATGCGGGTAGAGCAGGTACCTCGGCAGGGAGGTAGTCGTTGCTGGTGCCCTCGCCACGAATGGCTGCGATGGGCAAGATGAGGTCGCCAACTTTGGTTTTTTTGGGTTGTAAGCCCCCGCATTTGCCGAGGAATAACACGGCTTTGGGATGTATGGCCTCCAGGAGGTCCATCATGGTGGCAGCATTGGGACTGCCCATCCCAAAATTGATGATGGTAATGCGGTCGTGGGTAGCGGCCATCATCGGACGGTCTTCCCCGTAAATGGGAACATCGTGCCATGCTGCAAACATGCGCACGTAGTTACCAAAGTTTGTAAGGAGGATATGGTCTCCAAATGCCTCTAAAGGCATTCCCGTATAACGCGGAAGCCAGTTTTCTACAATGGCGCGTTTTCGGTTTTTCTCTTCGATAAAATCGGGATCGTCTTTGAATGCAGAAAACCGATCATCCATGAAGGATTCTTCGAATAGATTCTTGTTGGTCTTGGCCATAAAGGTTGATTAGGATTTATTCTAAAGTGTGGTACGTCAACAAATCATTGGGCTTGCTGAACCGTCGAAGGAAGGTAGTGGAAAGCAAAACCGATGCGGCGGCGAGACCCAAGATAAGACCTATCCAAAGCCCTTTCTCCTGAAATCCAAAGTAGAAAGCCAGCAAGACCCCCGAAGTAACACCAATGCCCCAGTAGGCCCAAAAACCAATAATGGCGGGTGTTCGGGTATCTTTAAGGCCCCGTAAGGCTCCAGCACTGGTTACTTGAATGGCATCAAAAAGTTGGAAAATAGCGGCCAATGCCAAGAGCATAATGGCAAGTTGGACCACCTCGGCATTTTTAGGATCGTTTACATCAATGTATAACTGGATGATCCATTTAGGCATAGCCAGAAAAAAAATCCCCATACTCATCATCGAAATGCCTCCCATCACCATGCCGATAATGCCTGCACGTCGTGCTGCCTCCGGATTTCCTTCCCCGATCGCTTGTCCGACACGGGTTGTGGAGGCCATCGAAATACCCACTGCAAACATAAAGGTAACAGATGCCACATTTAACGCAATCTGATGGGCAGCCAAGGCGGTTTTGGAAATGGTTCCCATTAATATGGCCGTCATGGCAAAAAGACCTACTTCTACCAAAAAAGCCAGCCCAATGGGCGTGCCAATACGAAGGACCTCTTTTAGGTAAGGTACATCCGGATGCAGGAGCTTTTGGAAAAGGTGTAACTTTTTGAAGCGGGGGTTTAGGCGTAAATAGAGAATTAACGCCGTCAACATCCACACATTAACCAATGTAGTGGCATATCCGGTGCCTGCCACGCCCAATGCAGGCAGAGACACAACGCCCCAATCTGCACCAAACATCAAGGTCCAATTGGCAAACACATTGACCAAGATGCCCGATAGATTGACGAGGAGGCCAATTTGCGGCAGATTCACACTATCTAACAATCCCCGCACTGCAATCAACCAGAGCGAGGGAATAAATCCCCAAATCAGGGCCTGTAAGTATTGATTGGCATACGATACCACTACGGGAGATTGTCCCGTCAGTTGTAGAAATGGGGCGATATGGTAGAGAATCGCCATGCTGGGTAGCCCAAACAGGAACACCGTCCATACACTCATGCGCAAGGCACGACCGATGGCCTGCTCGTCATTTGCGCCATACGCTTGCGAGACCATCGGGCCGACTGCTAAGGCAAGACCAAGTCCGAAGCACCACAGTGTGGAGTACACAGCCACGCCCAATCCAACCCCTGCAATGGCATCTGGCCCAATTCGGCCACACATCACATTGTCTATAAAAGTTAAAGCAACTTGGGCCAATTGTGCCCCTGCCATTGGAAGTGCCAATTTAAGATGGTTCCGTATTTCTGAGCGATACGAGAGAAAACGACGAGGCAAAATATTCGGCTCCATGAGGGTAAAGGGAATGCAATATGATACAGCAAATGTGCCTCTTGCTGTTTGATCTCATTGGAAGTTCAAATTTTGTTCATTTGCCTGATGCACCAAAGGCCGCCAAGGCCCGTTCTCGTGCATAACGATGTTCCACAATTGGGGTAGGATAATCTTTACCGATCAAGCAATTTGACGCGATTTGAACTTCTGTAGGCATCTCCCAAGGTTTATGGAGGTATCGGAGGGGAACCTTGGCCAATTCGGGGACAAATTTCCGGATAAAATCGCCCTTTGGATCAAACTGACGCGACTGTTCGACTGGGTTAAAAATTCGGAAATACGGTTGGGCATCGGTTCCAGTAGAGGCGCTCCATTGCCAGCCCCCATTATTGGCTGCAAGGTCAAAATCTATTAGGTGATGTGCAAAAAACCGTTCGCCTTCCTTCCAGTGAATCAAAAGGTGTTTGGTCAGAAACATGGCCGTAATCATACGCAGGCGGTTGTGCATCCAGCCGTGTTTTAGCAATTGACGCATGGCTGCATCAACAATAGGATAGCCTGTCCTGCCTTCTTTCCAGGCAAGCAATTCGTCTGGAGCGTTTCGCCAGGCAATTTCGCGGGAAGAGGTTTTAAAATCTCGATTGACGACAAATGGAAAATGGTATAAAACCTGAAAATAAAAGTCGCGCCAGATCAATTCGCTGATGAAAACATCCACTTGTTTGGCCTGTTCGGGTGCCAGGTGGGCTTTTGCTTTTACGGCCTGGTGATAAACTTCGCGTATAGAGATGTTTCCGGCTCGTAAGAATGCAGAAAGCATGGAGGTTCCTTTGATCGCAGGGAAGTTACGTTGGTCTCGGTATGCACCAGCGGCTTCTTTTAAGAATAGTTGGAGGACATCGTGTGCGCTGCGCTCGCCTGCCGCTACCAAAAATTCATATCGGTTATGGAATAATTTCAATTCGGCGGTAGTGGGAATGAAAACACTTTCCAATGCCGAGAAACCGTCCGGTAACCGGAAGTATGTGGGGTATGAGGTTGGCAAGGGGATTTCGGCAGAACGGGCCAGCCAAGCGCGGCTATAGGGGGTGAAAACGGTATAAGGGCTTCTGGCTTGGGTAAGAATCTCGTTTTCCTCGAACAATACTTGGTCTTTGAACCCTTGAACTTCAATGCCCTTGGTTTCCAAAAAAGCGGTAATACGGGCGTCTCTGGCACGGGCATCTGGTTCATAGTCTTTGTTGAAATACAATGCGCGAGCCCCTGTTTCCTGTATCAGCCGTTCAATTTCCGTCAAAAAATCGCCCCGACGAAGAACCAAACCACCCCCTAAGTAAGACAAATTGCCCGCTAATGCCTGAACCGATTCAAAGAAGAAGTGGGTGATGGGCGCACCCATTCCACCAGTCACGATCGTTTCGTCGTTAAAAATAAAAAAAGGCACGATGGAGTGGCCGTCTCGGATAGCCTGATTCAAAGCGGTATTATCGGTCACCCGCAAATCTCGGCGAAACCAAACCAAAATTGTCATATCGTTTATCTGTTTAGAGCGGTTGTGGGGTATCTTTAGAAACAATATAGCCATGCAAACGTTCCGAAGGATGCCTTACGGCTTGTTACAACAACCTCAGAACGCATTGGCAGAAAAATTAGGTGCCTATGATAAATAACAATGCCCCGATTCGGGTGTCGGTGATCATTGTAAGCTACAATGTTTCGGTGTATTTAGACCAGGCCATACGTGCCGTAAAACGTGCAGCTCTTGATGTTCCGACCGAGATATGGGTGGTGGATAATGCCTCTACGGATACCTCGGTGGCAATGACTGCAGAGAAACATCCAGATGTCCACTTAATTGCCAATCCCCACAATCCCGGTTTTGGTATCGCCAACAATCAAGCGATGGAACAAGCCTGTGGAGACTATTTTCTCATCCTCAATCCGGATACCCTGCTCCACGAAGACTTTCTGAAGGTCATGACCCAGTTTATGGACGAACATCCAGAATGTGGAGCTGCTGGTCCTGTCATTTTAGATCCGGATGGCTCCTTTTCGCCTACATGCCGCAGGGCGTTTCCCCGGCCATCGGTTGCCCTTTGGCGGATTCTTGGTCTCAGTCAGCGTTTTCCAAAGAGTAAAATATTTGGTCAATACAACATGACATTTCTCCCCGAAGATCGGATGGCAGAGGTGGATGCCCTGAGCGGTTCATGTATGATGGTTCGCCGGCACGCCCTCTTCGGCGATGAGACAAATAAACCAGGCGTAGGGCTGTTTGATCCAGCATATTTTATGTATGGAGAAGACCTGGATTGGTGTTTCCGGATACAAAAAGCAGGTTGGCATATTTACTATACCCCAGAGACTACCGTACTACATTATAAAGGAGAAAGTACCGACAAACAATCCATTCGGTATGTCAAGCTTTTTTATGGTGCGATGGTGGTGTTTATGGAGAAACACTTTGCTGGTCAATATGCCAAGCCATTTATCTGGCTTCTAAAACTGGGGGTACATATTCGTGCGAGCATGGCTGCATTGGGGCAATGGGTTAAGAAAAGAACGAACCAACTTCCGTCACGTACCCAATATGAAGCCCTTTTTATTGGATCAGAAGCAGAAGCCAGCCGATTTCGTCAGTTGATTGATGGCCAGGATTGGCAGATAGTGGGCACCCTTTCATCTGCAACTGATACATTGCCTCCCAATATTGCATATCAGGATGTGGTTTATGCTGAAGCCGACCTCGCCCCCAGTCAGATATTTTCTGCCATGCAAGTGCTTCATCGGATAAACGTGACCCATTACATTCTTGCTGCACAAGAGGGATTTTTGATTGGCCCGGCTGCTATTCACTCCTTTTCTCCAAAGGTTTCACCAAATAAGGTTGCATCTGTTGCAGTCAATCCGTAAACTTCCTTGATACCATCTATTGCCTCCTTCACCCGAAATAATACCGTCATGCACGTTCTGGATTTTGAGAAACCCGTCATTGAATTGGAGAAACGTCTGAAGGAGATGCGCCAGTTTGATGCCGACGACCCATCTGCCAACCTCGGAGAAGCTATTGCTGCCTTGGAGGGCAAGATCCATAATCTTCGTCAAAACCTTTATAAAAACCTCACGCGGTGGCAACGGGTGCAAATTGCGCGACATCCAGACCGTCCTTATTCGCTGGATTTTATCCAAGGGATGACACGCAATTTTACGGAACTGCACGGCGATCGCCTTTTTGCCGAAGATCCAGCCATTGTTGGTGGTTTTGCGACCTTTAATGGAGGCCAATTTGGCCACAAGGACCAAACCGTTATGATCATTGGTCAGCAAAAGGGGCGGGATACGAAGAGCCGGAAATTCCGCCGTTTTGGTATGCCCAATCCCGAAGGGTATCGAAAAGCCCTACGGCTCATGCGGTTGGCTGCCAAGTTTAATAAACCGATCATCACCCTTTTGGATACACCCGGAGCATACCCCGGCATCGAGGCCGAGGAACGGGGGCAAGCCGAGGCGATTGCCCGTAACCTTTTAGAGATGTCGCGGTTTCCCGTCCCTATTGTGGTGGTGGTGATTGGGGAGGGGGCCTCTGGTGGCGCATTGGGAATTGGGGTTGGGGATAAAATCCTGATGTTGGAAAATGCGTGGTATTCTGTTATCTCGCCCGAAAGTTGCTCTTCCATCCTTTGGCGTTCTTGGGACCATAAAGAAGATGCTGCCCGTGCCCTAAAATTAACCGCGCCCGATTTGATGCAGGTGAACATCATCAACGAGGTGATTGAGGAACCGGTTGGTGGTGCACATAGAAATCCAGCTGCCGCGTTTAAATTTACTGGACAAGCAATTGCCCATGCACTCGCAGAGCTGAGCAAATTGCCTGTAGAGGCATTACTGGCTCAACGCCTCGCGAATTTTGATGCAATGGGTGCTTTTGAAGAGGTCTGATGTACGTTTATACCTATCTCCATCGGGTTCGATACCGAGAATGTGACCCCATGCGCGTGGTCTATCATGCCCACTATTTAGATTATTTTGAGGCAGCCCGAACGGATGCGCTACGTGATGCCGGCTTGGTGTACCGCGATCTTGAAGATGCTGGGGTAATGATGCCTGTGGTGGACGCTTCTTTACGATACCACCGACCATGTCTTTACGACGAACTTTTAGAGATTCGAGTACTGGTTAAGGAAATCCCTAAAACACGGTTGGTAATCGCGTATGAAGTCTATGCGTCAGAGGATGCAAAAGTACGGGTTACAGGAACCGTAACATTGTGCTTTGTGGACACGAAGCGCAACCGTCCTATCATGGCGCCCCCTATGGTCATAGAGGTTTTTGAACGGGCTGTTACGCCTACGCACAATTTATAGGTGTATTCTATTACGCGGGCGACAAAAGCAAAGAGGTATAATGCTCATAGAAAGAGGTACAATGCTGATGAATTGTACCTCTTTCCGCTTTCCGGAGTAAGATATTGGTTATGGATGCGTATAAGGAGCCTGTAATCCCAACGGAATTCCGATAAACCAATAGAGCAACAAGAAAATTACCCAGCCAATCATAAAGGTGAGGCTAAAGGGCAACATCAAAGAAACCAATGTTCCAATGCCGGTATTCTTGACATACCGTTGCCCAAATACAACCACGAGTGGGAAGTAGGGCATGAGTGGCGTAATAATATTGGTGGTAGAATCGCCTACCCGATAAGCGGCTTGGGTAAGTTCTGGTGAAAGTCCCAGTTGCATGAGCATGGGGACAAAAATGGGGGCAAGTAAGGCCCATTTTGCTGAAGCAGAACCAATCAATAGATTCACAAATGCTGTAAGCAGAATGATTAATAGAATCGTTACACCGCCCGGTAAGGCCAACCATTTTATTAGATTTGCCCCTTTTAAAGCCAATAATGCACCCAAATTGGATTGGCTAAACGAAGCAATAAAGAGCGAGGCAAAAAAGGCCATCACCATATAATATCCCATCGTACTCATGGAAACACTCATTCCCTTAATGATGTCGCGGTGGGATTGAACGGTTTTCGCGACATATCCATATACCACACCGGGTAGTAGAAAAAGCAGGAAAATGAGGGGAACGATGGATTTCATCAAGGGCGCCGCCGAGGCGGTCAGTTCACCGTTTTCGGCACGTAAAGGCGAATCGCCTGGAAATGCCGCCAAAAACAGCACCATAATCCCGAATAAAAACGAAAGTCCCGACCACATCATGCCTTTTCGTTCTAAAGGATTCAGGGCTTCCTGTTTAGGTGCTTGCGACATATCTCCGTCAATGGCAATGTTTTTTAGGCGGGGTTCAATTACTTTGTCGGTGACATACCACCCAAGGCTTACAATCAGCATACTGGAGGCACTCATGAAAAACCAGTTGGAAAGCGGGTTCACCATTCGGTCGGGCTGTATGATTTGTGCGGCTGATTGCGTAAGGCCAGCCAATAATGGATCAAGGCTTGAGGGCACAAAGTTCGCGCTAAATCCTCCTGAAACACCTGCGAAGGCCGCTGCAATCCCTGCCAACGGATGTCGGCCTGCCGCATAAAAAATGGCCCCTCCCAAAGGAATGATTAATACATATCCTGCATCCACAGCTGTGTGACTCACAATGGCCACGAGGATCAGCATGGGGGTGAGAAGTTGCCGTGGTGTGATATTGAGTAATCCTTTGAGTGCCGCATTAATAAAGCCTGTATGCTCGGCAACGCCAACGCCTAAAAGAGCCACCAATACAACACCCAGCGGTGGGAAATCCATAAAGGTTTTTACCATACCAGACATAAACTCTGCTAAGGCTTTGCCCGTGAGCATATTTTTGATTTCAATCGGTTTTCCGGAGCGGGGATCTATCTCTGCAAAGGAAAATTGGGCAAAAATGGCCGAGCATACCCAAACCGTAAAAAGGAGAAGGACAAATAAGATAGCCGGATCAGGCAGTTTATTACCGATGCGCTCAATGGTATTGAGGATACGGTCCATGCGGCTTTCGGAGGGCACACCGCCATTTACAGGGGAATCGGTCATACGTCGCAGGGTTTTGGGCCTTCATGCTGAAGGTAGGGTTAGAAAAAAAAGAAATTACAAGCGGTTAATAATGGTCGTCATTTTTTTGAGCAAACGCCGTACACTTAGCGTGTCTGCCAAGAGGCATAAACACCTTTTAAAATGTTCACTAAAAAGACCAGTTGTGCCACAAACAAAACTAAGCTAAGGACTTTTATGGTATTACCGATCCACTCTGGATCTGAGACCAGCTGTCCTGGAGAACGAAGACCAAAGAAGACGAGGACAACCAGTGTCAGCGCCGTTGACAAACTGGCAAAGGTATGAAACCACGTGAGGAATGGGGAAGAAAGGTACTTCTGGGTTAGCGAATATAGGAGCGACAAAAAAATCAAAAGAAGGGGAAATACCCATATTGCCTTGGGAAATGGAGCACCAAACAGCAAGACCGCTGTACCATTGTTGGATTCAGGAGGTGTTTGTAGGAACACAAAAACAAATAGGCTAATGCCCAAAATTAAAAACAAACGAGACGGATTCTGGTTACGATAAATATGCGCTTTCATAAAACAGCCGATTATAGATTGATAAGTTAAGTGGTTTTTTATTGGTGCTTTATACAAATAATCTTTAAGTTTATCAGTTGAGTGATTGTCCTGAAAAGATGGACATATTGATCGGATAGGAAATGCTTTTTCTTTTAACGCATAATGGGCCGCCTATTATTCTTCACGGGGTTTTAGTTCCCATAAAACATTTAGAATTTTCCACTCGTCGTTCACACGCATCAACTGAAGGTAGTCGTACCAACGACGCATTTGGAGTTTTACTATTGCCGTATTGCCATTAATTTCTACAATGATAATGTCTTTTTGTTGTTGGCTGGGCGGTAAACCGCGTCCATAGCCCTTTCTTGTTGCATCAATTAATTGTTCTGCATTCATGTCGTCGAAGGATAGATCACCGGATTGTCGGTCTGGAATTAGCGCCCGCTTCGCTAACTTGGGGTGGACGGCGCGGGCCATTCTGGCGGAATCCCCGGTGTACCAACCTTCTGCGTAATCCAGCACAGTACGCTTAATGGCCAGGCTATCGGCAGTGGTTTGCGCGAGCAGTCGTTCAGGAGCAAGGAAAGTGATTAAAAAAACCAAGATGGACACTTGTTTCATCATCTTCATATTTGGGGGGCGATGTAATGGAGGTAAACGTACACCAACGGCATGGCAAATAACAAGGCGTCTAATCTATCTAAAAAGCCGCCATGTCCGGGTAAAAGGCTACCGGAGTCTTTTACTTTAACAGAACGTTTGAAGAGACTTTCCACCAAGTCGCCGAATTGACTGAGTATCCCGCATATTAAGACCATAACTATCAAGTCAGTCCAGTCTAAAAAGGTGATTACCCACATTTTCATACCGACAGCCATGAGGGTGCATCCAATAAGCCCACCAGCAGCTCCTTCCCAAGTTTTTTTAGGGGAGACCCGCTCAAACAGCAGATTTTTGCCAAATGCTCTGCCTGTATAATAAGCGGCGGTGTCTGTTGCGGCCACCATTAGAAATACGGTTAACAAAAGCCAAAACCCTTGTTCATCTGGGTGCTTAATGACTGCAAGATCGGTTCCGAAGCGCAAATGAAGGGCATAGGTTAGAAACAAAACCGGATAAATAACCCCGAAAATGGTGGACGAAACATTTTGAAGTGGTTGGGGATGGTTACGGAAGAGTTCGATGAGGCTGATGAATAGGGCGCCTAAAACCAAGGTAAGCAGAGGATCATGCTTGATGACCGTATTTAAGGTAATCAATATGCCAATCAAAGCGCCAATGCTTTTGTGTGGATGAATGCCCGCATCCTCAAAAAGCCGATACAGCTCAATCTGTGCCAACAAGCCGACAACCAAGACCACAAGGGTGACAAAAGGGCCACCAAAGTACATTAATGGGATAATAATGGCAAAACCGACAAGTGCGGTGATAAAACGTGACATATTAATAGGGGGGCTTACGTACAGAATAACCAATCAATATACGCACATTTATCGCTACAAAGCGGCTCGATCATAGAATACATCGGTTCTTAAGACGGTTTTAACACCGCTCCGCACAATGCCGCCTTCGTGCATGAGCCAATGTGGATAAATAAGAGCCGTTCCAGATGCTGGCTGTACAGAAAAGTCGGAGAATCGGGTTTCGCCGCCTTCGCACTGGTCATCTAAATATAAGACCAAACTCAAAAACGTTTGTTCGTTTTGGTTTCGGATAAAGGGATGATCGAGGTGGGGGGCAAAGCGATCGAAGGCGCCATACCGATAGAAACGAAAGCGTTCATTTACGGCTTTGGGATGCCATTGGTGTGGCTGAGGCGGCAAATAAACACCCAATGTACCGTTTAGCCACGAGGACAACGGTGGTAAATGAGGGATAACCCTTGTTGTTAACAAAGAAGCCCATTCATGGGAAGAACCCATTGCACGAGTGCGAACTTCTGGAATAAGAGGAGGTTCATATACTTGTTCTTGAAAACCAAAAGACGCCGCCAGTGATAGCAA
This sequence comes from Bacteroidetes Order II. bacterium, assembly GCA_016788705.1. Classification (NCBI taxonomy): domain Bacteria; kingdom Pseudomonadati; phylum Bacteroidota; order unclassified Bacteroidota Order II.; species Bacteroidota Order II. bacterium. The sequence goes on along the minus strand of JAEUSQ010000015.1, from coordinate 125,885 downwards.
GTGTTGAACTTCCTCAGTATGTACCAAATTTCTGATCTGTAATACGTGTGGACTTAAATAATCGTACATGTTTTTGGGCCAAGATACTACACAAAGTTGCGTTGTGTAAAAACATTAGCCCCTTTATGTCCCGATCTTTTTTAAGACCACGTGGGTAGCGTCTGCATGAACTACTTTCTGAAAGAACTGACGCAATGCTTCGTATGCAGAAGGCTCCATTTGATAGGGATATAGTTCTATCATACGCCGATAGACAAAACCGTTTTCTTCTGTTGTGATACGGGCCTCATACCTCCCAAAATCCATACTGATCGAAATGGGGGCCGGTAACGCCTCCAAGGCATATCCACTCGGCATTTGATACCGAATGACATCCTCATCACGATAAGGGTAACTGAGGCGAACGGGTGTTTTCCGGTTCTGCACCTTTTCGGGCGCGAATTTTCGCTGATTAAACGCATTGGGCCGTAAAAAAATACGGGTTCCAGTACCGTTGATAAAGCCGTTGCTTTCTATTTTAACGGAAAAATGTAGGAGTGAATCGGTATTGTTGGCAGAGGAAAACTCGGAGGCCAATATTTTCGGGGCACGTATTCCCGACCACGCCTGAAACCATTCTGTAAATTCTTTGACACTTTTCCCGCGCAAGAGACTTCTTAAATCAGCCGCCTGATTTCCGGAAGCGGTTAATTGTACGTTTTGTGTGGCATTTCCGGTTTTATCAAAAGTGATTTGTGCTTCAATGGATTGTCGGTTTTGGGAAGCGGTAGTTTTTGGGGTGCGGATCAGTCGGCTTTCCCCGGATTTAAGCAGCAGGGCATATCGGTTTTCGGTAAAATCACTCAGCCAGCCAAAGGGTAAAGTATTACTGGTTGCTTCCAGCCAGATAAAAGAATCGCCATCGGGTATGGCCAATATCACATGATTAAAATCATTGATGGGGAATTCTGGGTCAATATCGGCCTCTTGTTCACCTGCTTTGATAACAACTGGATACGCTGGAACCTCTACGGCGAATAACATGGACATCAGATAATTGGCCAATGCTTTACAATCACCATATTGTTTTTTCTCTACATAGGCTGCTTCAAAAGGTTGATAGCCGCCAATACCCAGTTGAATGCTGATGTAGCGTGTTGTCTCTTGAAGGTGCTCATAAACTTTTTTTGCCCTGCCTCGTAACGTGGCCTCATCCTTGGTCAGGTTTTTTAAAAACGCTACTTTCTCGGCAGACAATGTTTGCCGATTCTGATACAATCCCGTGAGCCACTCGCCCAGTTCATGCCAACTGCCAAGTGAACCCGAATAGCGCCCATTAAATGTAAAAATATCTGGAGAAAAAATCACAGCAGGAGCGGTATCTGCCCAACTGGGGCTTAGTGGCTCTTTGGGCAAAGCAGGAAGTGGCTCGTTCTGTTCCCAAACGAGCAATTTACGGTTGCCATTTTGGGAAATCGTTGGCTCACGGGAATAATTTTGTTGTTTGAATTTTGGATTGACTTCATTTATCGGGTAGGAAAACTCGAAGCGGCTGCTGACGGTTGCCGTTTGTGGGTTCTGGGGAAACCAAGCGGGGTAGTTGAACAGCTCGGTATGACGGATTTCGTACTCGTATGCAATGGTATAGGGATATGCTGAATGACGAAGCCGGACTTGCCGAACCCGAAAGTCATCATAAAAATTGACTATGGTGCCAGAAAAATCCTGCATATTGGATTGGTCTAGTTTTTTAACCACCACTTTGCCGTCTGGACCCACTAACGTTGCCTTGATAGATTTTAGGCTCTTATTTTTGGTATGGAAGATTGAAAGATCCGCCATCTCGGCGCCTATTTCATTAAGAACCTCAATTTTCTTAGCAATCTTTTCGATCGCTTCTCCTTTGTTGATGACTTCGAACGTGTGTTCATATCGTTGTATAAGGGCATGATCTTTAGGGGCTTGTGCCTGTAAGGGTAGGGTAGCAAACAGCACAATACCCATCGAGTATGTCAGCCAGTGGATGAATGGGTATGTCTTCATGGCACAAAAGGGACTTGTTTTTTTCCTTTCGGGTTGGTGGGGGTCTTCTGGCCTGGTTTGGAGGGCATACTGTTTCCAGAACCAATTTTGGGCGTGACAGCCGAGGGGGGCTGGGCAGGATCCTTTTCTTGGTTCGGGGCAGGGTTGCTCTTTTTCTTAAAGACCATTTGGTCGGCCTGCAAAGTGACCATCTTATCAAACATGGCTTTTATTTCCGAATACATCGTGGCCGGAAGTTGTGGTTTTGTGATGGTTAATTTGCTTTGAATCGTCAGTACGGTGTCCATGCTTTGAACCATCCGACGAAATTCAGCGCTTCCATTTGAAAGTTTAAAGATGATGCTATTGGGTCTTTCTTCTAATTCGTACCCCTGTGGGAAGTGGAAATGTACAATATGTTGTTCTTCGAGGGGAAAAATGAAGTCTATAGGCAGCAGCCTTGTCTCTGACGTAAATGGGTTTTCGCTCCATCCGCCAAACATGCTTGCTGGTACGTACATCCGATCTGATGTAACCGTTGTGCCGACAGGTTTCTTGAACTGAATTTTATACCTGAGTGGTTGATCGGGTTGGTCTTTGTTGTCAAATTGAATGTCATTTATTTCCACAGATTCGTCGCCGCCAAAAAGATGTTTTCTAAGGTATTGTATTTCGTCTTTCGCTTCTGAAAGGCGGCTTCGTTCCGTTATACTGGCATATCCAGCTTCGTTGACATCTAATTTTCCCGACAACACCCCTTCTTCTGAAATGCTAACCTGTGCCAATGTCACTTGGCTGGCGCGTTCACGGCTCTTAATGGCAATCCAAGTGGGGTCAGCCGGATCAAATAACCAGCCTTCCTCATTCAAGGCCCTCACGGGCAACATGCCAATGGGGTGGTCTTTTTCTGTGGCATCTAACAGGTATTCTTTTTGACCAATCTTAGCATAGGTAATCAGGTAATTGAACTGAAGAATCATCGGATAAAGGGTAATGGGGCGGCCTTCAGATCGGGTGCGGGATAAGATTGGAAAAGATTCAATGCCTACTGCCCGGAGCATCGAAACCAAAATGAGGGCTTGCTCTGCCGAATCCACATTTTTGCTTTGAAAGGCTTCTTTCAGGTTGCGTTTAGGGTAATACTGGGTTTGCTCATTCCAAATAAGTTGGCTCTGTACATACTTAAAAATGGCTTCTAGTTTCTCTTCGGGTTCGATCAAATTGCGCGTTAGGTCTCTTGCTGTCGTATTAATGAGTTCGTGTTTGCCAATTTGCCTTCCGAAAGCGGGATCCTCGTTTAGTAGTTTTGCCACAGCAGGCCATGTAGTTAAAAAATTTTCGATTATGAAGTCACTTGCAATTTGTGATAATTGAAATTCAATACGCATCATTTGATCATTCAATGAACCGGGCATGATAGGCTCCTCGCGGAGGGCGGGTACGTTGGTTATAACCCAGCGATTGATATTGGTTTTCCCGTTTGTTTCCAATCCTTCTTTGCGTTCCTCAGTATCAAACGGACGAATGAGCCCGCTCTTAAAATAGGTGTAGCCTAAAAATTGGGGAATGATGGTGCGAAATTCGTTATGAACGGTCGGTTCCGTGGTTTGAAAGTACCATGACGGCAAGAAAATAGGAGGGGAATCATAACTTCGACGATAACGGTACTCGATGACCGCACCAGGAACCAAAGCCGGAAGGGTAAATTTAAGTTGCTGTTGGTCTTTAGTTACTTTCGTTCGGAAGATGTCTTTTCCTTCTAATTTTGTCCGAACCACCTTGCCATCTGCACCCAGAGAATAGGTGAACCCTGCAATGTTCAGAATGTCTTCTCCCTTACTGTAAAATAGGTTTGCCGTTGCCCATTGATATCCAGTTTCCGAAAGAATCTTAATCCGTATATGGCGGTCATAGTGCAAACCTCGCTCGTTATATTCTACAACCCCATAATCACACAGAATAACCGCTTTTGCTTCTTTATCCGACTCGAACGGATGAGAGGTTAAGGTTTCTAATGAAACTTCTCCAAACTTCATGGGGCAGGTTGGGCATACAAGAATCCGCTCAATAAGCAAGCAAGCGAGAGATACCTAATAAAAAGTCGCATATTGTTTAAGTTTAAGAGTGATAAAGTGTTGTATCATCCAAAGTACAAATTTTATTATCTGTTTAGTACTGTAAAATGTTTATTGCTAAATGCAATGGTATAATTTATGATTGGATTTACAGGTTATTTGATGAAGTGTTCATGTGAAAATAAATGCTTAATAGTGATCTAAGATGTATGAGCGGTAGAATAAACGAGAATTTTTGAAAATGATGCAATGAAGTTTCTAATTAAGGTGTATAGAATAGTTGTATAGAAAAGGTGTCGAATTGGTGATGTAGGGTGGTCTGTGGACAGGTGTGAGAGGAGATTGGCTATCCAGAGAAACGCTATCACCCAAATCTCGGCGGGGTTAGGACATAATTTATCGTTGCAGGAACAGCGTTATTGAAGTTGAACGGTGGGTTTTTACCATATTCATCTGGGTACGCTAAAATAGGCAGTGTGCCAAGAAGCGAGACTACGGTGAAGGTTGGTGTTTGGAAAATTGAAAAAGGAGAAAAGGCACCTTGGGAGTCAGGCGTCCCGAAAAGGTGTTTTAAGCCATAGATTAGGAGATGCCTAAGCCTCAACGTGTAACGACCACCACGTCAGAAATCAGAAATATTCCTCCATAGGTCACAAGTAAGGGTTTGATGATGGGAATTAAGCGGTTAACTTCTTCTTCGGTACATAGCGTGAATAGGTAATCATTGCCCGATGTACCCACCAAGTCGTCGTCATACGCCATGCCGCGTGTGCCTTTTCCCACCGAGGCATGAATAACCGTATAGCCGCGAATGCCGTTCTGATCCAGAATAGACATGAGTTCCGGCAATTTAATGGAAGGGGTGATAATTTCAATTTTTTTGATCGGTTTCATAGTGGCTAAATTTTAAGGCCAAAGTAAACGGATGAGTCCTAAATATATAGGAAGGCCCACCAATATGTTAAAAGGGAAGGTGACCGCAAGGGCCATTGTGACATAAACACCCGGATTGGCCTCTGGAACCGATAGTCTTAAGGCGGCAGGCACGGCGATATAGGAGGCACTGGCACACAGGGTTGCAAACAGCAAGGCATCCCCTACATTCATACCACTAAACCAAGCAACCATAATGCCAAGAATCGCATTGGGAAGGGGCATGAGTAGGGCAAAAAGAATGGGTACACGACCTAGTTTTTTAAGTTGTGCAAATCTTCGTGCACTTACCAGCCCCATGTCTAATAAAAATAAACATAAAACACCTTTAAATAGATCATTCGTAAAGGGCTTAAGCGCGGCTTCACCCTCTGCACCCGTGATAAAGCCGATTAGAAAACTGCCGATCAATAAAAAAACAGATCCGTTGAAAAAGGCTTCTCGAACCAGTTCCGTGACAGACTCTTCATGTGTTTGCTGGGTTTTAGAACGGAATTTTCGGTATAAAAATACTCCTGCCAGAATAGCGGGAGACTCCATAAGGGCCATGGCAGCAACCATATGACCATTGAAAGGAACGTCTAATCGGGCCAGAAAAGAAGTGGCGGCGATATAGGTTACGGCGCTAACGGATCCATACGCGGCTGCAATCCCGGCAGCATTGGGCACATCCATTTTTTGGCGTAAGATGAAAAAAGAATATATCGGGATGATCGCAGAGACGGCCATCGCCGCTACCAGTGTCTTGAAAATCTGAACAGAAAGTCCACTATGAGCCAGTTCTACGCCGCCTTTAAAGCCAATACTTAGTAGTAGGTACAACGAAAACAACTTTGGCAAAGGAGCCGGAAAGTCCAAATCGGACTTGACCAAAATGGCCAGAACGCCAAGGAAAAAAAAGAGAACCGGGGCATTCAGTAGATTCGATAAAATTAATTCAATGCTCATACAGGCAAGGGTGAAAAGGTGAGCAGGCAGGGAGGGGAGATAACCCAAAATACAAAAAAAGATTGAGATTGAGATTATGAAATGATGAGAGGGGATAGTTTTGCCATCAAATCCTGAATGGCCTGATAAAGTTGTGGACCAGGCTGACGATAAAGTGGGTCTGAGACATAGAAAATTTTGGGGGGTGTTTCTTGCACTAAAGTGGATTGACCAGAAAGCCAGTTGTTATAAGCTATAAAACCAGTGTTTTCAGATTCTTTGATAGGGATTAAGAATACGTCGGGCAAAAGCGAAGGGGAGTCTGTTTGTATGAAGGGAGCGCCCCCTGCATGTTCTATGAGGTCATGAATCCATCCGGAAGCATAGGTCAAGGGGGTAAATGACTCGACCAAAGCAACGCTCGGCGCATGATAAGGTCTTTTGGGATTGATGCCCCTTTGTAACTGTGCGTGTCTAAGGTGTTCTTCCGATTTTACTATCCATTGAAGCGCTTGGGGCAATTGGCCAGAAACTTTCCCTAACTTGAGTACATGATCCAATATCTGTTTCATTGTCTTTGGCGCAAAGACCAAAACGGGAACTCCTACGATCTCGTAAGGAGCAATCACAACGTCCGGTTGTAGGACTAAGAGTTGTTTTGGGAGCGGGCCAACAAGGGGAAGCCACGAGACTTCGGGTTGGGTATGGTCTGAGGAGCATCCTACTATATGTGAAATAGCCCCCAAGGTAATCAACCAATCCGTAGCAGCAGGGACAAGGGAAATTAGGCGCATGATCTGTGTATGAGGTGGATTAGGAAAGCAATAATTTACAACGGCTCCGTCATGGCAAGTAGATTGGTTGAAATTTCAAAAATCTTGCAGAAGTTGCACAATAGGGGTATGTTTCAATGGCATAACGCCCTTGGCATGTGAACCGCTCACTTTGTGGTAGCAAGGCCGTTACTGATATCTCTATGATATTTTGTTTTGTGGTACGCGGGCAATATCGGGGCAAAGTAAATAGAATACGGCTGCTGATTCAGCAGGAAGTTAATGTGGCGAGAAATATTGGGGTTTTTCGTGACAGCTAAAGCGGATCCGCCCCAATGTAGCGCGCCACGGAAAACCCTTGCCTGTGGTTCCGATAAACCTCCCAGTTGGCTCTTTAGATTAATCACCAAATCCCGATCTTAAATCCTACACGGGTGTGGATGAAGGCTTTGATACGGTTTAGGAGCGTAGTCTCCATGATAGGTAGCGTTCTCATCAAAACTACCAAAGGGCATTTTAAGGTTGATGGCGCGTTTTATCAAAAATCGGGGGTCTTCTTTCCATAGCGTTTTTCCATCTGTGGTAAAATGGTCCCACGTATGGGCATCTGAACCAAAACCGTGTACCAAGATGAGGGGTGGATGTACAACCTCTAAAGGTTTACGAAGAGCAATCTTTTTGCCATTTTTTAACTCCAGCACCACCCGGATATATACAGTTCTGACACCACTTTGTTTGTCTTTTTGATATGATACAAAGTTATTCGGTGCTTGATACATAAACCAATAAGTACCCGTAGAATCGGCAAGTACAGAAGAGGTATAATCAAGCGGAGGCCCCTGGTAAGATCGGTTATCATCGAGTTTTTCTAATGATAATGGATTGAAAAAGGTTCCTTCATTTCCGAAAAAGTATGTCTCCAATTTAGGAAGGATGCTAAAGGCGTGAAGCTGAACCAAGTTTAGTTGCGTCAATAAACTGTCTGGAGGTTTTACTTTGACGTAAATCCGAGCAGTGCCATCTGCTGCGATACCCCCTTATGGGGTGTTGCTCCGGAAAACTATGATCCGAGGAAAATACGACTTGAATACCAGATGCTTGCTCGGTGGTTTCGCCCATGTCTCGCTTAAGGGTTTCAAACGGGGGCTTTAGGATGTTTTGCGCAAACAAGATGCTTGGAAGCCACAGACACCATAGTAGCAAATAAGTCAAGCGAAAAAGACAGGACCGTAATGGCATAGATAAAGGCTGGAAAAGCAAGTAGGCAAATCAGAGAAGGCGGCTTTTGGAAAACGCCGAATAGATCAAAAATGTTGCAAAAGGAGAGATGGAATTCAAATATAAACAAAAAGCCACAACGACATGCTGCGGCTTCAGATTGTATGTGGTGTGCCCAGGACTGGACTCGAACCAGCATGCCCTTTCGAGCACCACCCCCTCAAGATGGCGTGTCTACCAATTTCACCACCTGGGCTTGCGTTGTGATCCCGACAGGATTCGAACCTGTGACCCACGGCTTAAAAGGCAGTTGCTCTACCAGCTGAGCTACGGGATCTTTTTTGATTCAGGAAGGAAAAGATACAGTGTTTTTTTTGTTTGGTCAAGTGATTTTGGTCAAGAATTTGTAAAAAGACCCTTATTAAAGCGTGATTGGTTCCAATTTATAGCCTGTTTTTTCGTCGAAGACGGGTAAAAAAGCAGCAGGATAGGAGGTGGAATGATAAAACAGCATCATTGCACCATTTTCATAAGCACGTCGCGCCATTTTTTGTCGCCATTCGGCAGATTGCTCCGGCTGATAATCATATTTGGCCAAAAAACGGCGGGTTACTTGTGCAGGCTGTGGGAGTACGTCACCACCAAATAGCACCAACAATCCATCATAGTGGAGCCAGGCGATTTGGTGGAAAGGGGTATGGCCGCCTGTCACTTCATACTCAATGAGGTCTTCGATCCATCCATTGCCATCCAACCAAATTAATTGACCATGTTCTTCGAGTACATCAATGGTGGTGGCCCGCAAATCGTTCGACCTTCCGGTATAGAGGGCCGTTGCTTCTTGTTGTTGAGCAAAATACGTGGCATTGGGGAAGGTAGGGCGTCGTTCAAATCCAACCTGATACGTTGCCCCACCGATGTGGTCAGCATGAAAATGGCTCAAAAAAACCTTAGACACCTCTTCACGGGATACGCCCAAGTGTGTCAGTTGGTCGGTTAGAAAAGTAATGTTGCGGCCTTCGGCTTCCTCGCCGAGTCCTGTATCAAAAAGGACAACGTCGTTGGGTGTCCTAACGACAAAGGCATTGGCGGCCACGTGTAAAGTTCCCGGCGGGAAGGGTTGGCCCTCGGTATGTGGGACCAACTTTTTATCTGCACCAACATTGAACTTGCCCTCATTCAGCCGAAAGACCTCCAATAAGCCATACAGCATTTCACCCCTCCAAATCCGTGTCGAAGCGGTCGTAGGCTTCAATAATGTCTTGAACCAACTGGTGACGCACAACATCCGACTTTTTCAGATAGACAAAAGAGATGCCCTCCACTCCTTCTAAGATTTCCTGTACGTGGATCAATCCACTTTGGCTTCGTTTGGGCAAATCGGTCTGGGTAATATCACCTGTCACCATCGCACGGCTATTGGCGCCGAGGCGTGTGAGGAACATTTTCATTTGTGTATTGGTGGCGTTTTGGGCCTCGTCTAAGATCACAAATGCCGAGTTTAGGGTACGTCCGCGCATGTAAGCAAGCGGGACAATTTCAATTAGGTTTTGCTCCATCAGTCCTCGAAGTTTATCCGGTGGTAGCATGTCTTCTAAGGCATCGTACAATGGGCGAAGGTACGGATCAATTTTATCCCGCAAATCGCCTGGTAAAAAGCCTAAACTTTCGCCAGCTTCTACTGCAGGGCGGGCGAGCACAATGCGTTTCACCAAACGAGATTTAAGGGCCGCTACGGCGAGTGCTACGGCAATATAGGTTTTCCCTGTTCCTGCCGGACCAATTGCAAAAACGATGTCATGGCTTCGTGCCGCTTGTACCATTTTTCGCTGGCCTTCATTCTTCGGGCGGATAAGGCCGCCATTTTGGGTAAACAGCAAGGCCGCATCTTGGACTTCGCCGGATTTGGAACCTCCATTGAGGCGGGCCAAGTCCAAGACCGTATCTACATCTTTATCCGTCAGATGGCCGTTCTTATGGACGATGAGGCTCAGTTCCTCGAAGATGCGTTCTAATTGTGCAAGGTCTTGGACTTCACCTTTCAGATAAAGCTCGTTCCCTCGTGCGGTGATGCGCGTTTTTTCGTATGCCGATTCAACTTTGCGGAGATGATGGTCGTTATGACCAAAAAGCAATACCGGTTCTACTTTGCTTAGTGTTAATTTTTTTTCGATCAACGGGTGTGGGGTTCTTAAAAGCGTAAATTGGAAAATATATAAAGGAAGATCCTTTTTCTTAACGTACTCCAAAGCAGGTTTATGAGACGTTTGGTACTTGAATTTACGAAAATGCACGGGGCAGGCAATGACTTTGTGGTGATTGATAATCGTTTTTATCACTTTGATGAGGCGCAATTGTCTGAAATGGCTGCTCGCCTTTGCCATCGGCGACTCGGAATTGGTGCAGATGGCTTGCTGGCCTTGTGTTTGACGGATGAAGATACCGAGCCAGACTTAGACTTTCGGATGCGCTACTTTAATGCCGATGGCTCTTTAGGGTTGATGTGTGGCAATGGTGCCCGCGTTCTGAGCCGATTCGCACATGAATCGGGCATTCAAAAACCAGTATTGCAGTTTGATACTTCGGCTGGTTTGTACCAATCTATGGTACCAGCAGAAGTTGATCTGCCCGTTCGGTTGTTTGTGCCTTTGTTTCAAGATTATCGTCCAGATGTTTTTGTTTCAGCAGATGCCCAAGTTGCTATGGGACCCATTGATTATGTGTTTACCGGAACACAACATGCGGTAGTCTTTGTAAGGGATGTTTGGGCGTTTGATGTCGCATTTTGGGGGCCTTTGTTGCGTTGGCATTCGGCATTCGCTCCGGAAGGCATTAATATGAACTTTGTGGAAGTAATAGATCCCGGTTCCGATACGTCACCAGGGCATTTACATATTCGTACCTATGAAAAAGGTGTGGAGGCAGAGACACTTGCCTGTGGGACAGGTGCTCTGGCAGCAGCCATTGTGGCCCGTACCAGACACTTGGTTCACAGTAACCATATCCGTTTAAGCCCCAAAGGAGGGGATCTTGAAGTGGGGTTTACCTATGCTGAAGGGGTGTTTTCAGCGTTGTATCAGGCTGGGCCAACAGCAACTGTATATCGCGGTAGTATGTACCTGTAGCAGGTATTAGTGCGGATGAATTGTAAAAGGGATTTCTCGTGCCGCGTAGGCTGCCCCAACAATCCCTGCATTGTTTTTAAGGGTAGCAGGCACCATCTTGGCATTGGTTTTTAATAAATCCCAATATTTATCTGTTTTATTGGCAATCCCGCCGCCAATGATGAATATGTCTGGAGAAAACAACAATTCTAAATGGGCAAGATATTCATTGAAGCGTTCAGCCCAGGTGGGCCACTTTAGCTTTTGCTCTTTTCTGGCGCGGTCGCCGCAGTATTTCTCGGCAATGGTATCGCGCATTTTTAGATGACCCAGTTCGGTGTTGGGTACCAAGATACCATTACAAAACAGGGCAGATCCAATGCCTGTACCCACCGTGAGTAATACGACGGTTCCTGGATGGTCATTGGCGGCTCCAAAGTGTAGTTCGCCGATGCCCGCTGCATCTGCATCATTGATGACTTTAAACTCAAGTTCGGTTTTGGACTTAAAGAGTGCTTCTGCATCCACACCAATCCATTCTTGCGGAATATTGGAAGCCGTTTTGGTGACGCCATGCTGTACAATACTGGGCATAGTACAGCCAACGGGGCCATGCCATTTAAAATGGGCAATCATCTCGCCCACCGTATCTGCGACAACTTCCGGATAAGCAGGTTGGGGTGTATCAATACGATGGCGATGCCCCATCACTTCCCCATTTTCGGTATTCACTGGAACGCCTTTAATGCCACTCCCGCCAATGTCTATGCCAAGTCTGATCATGCTGGTTGTGTTTCAAGAACGAATAATAATTGCCGGATACGGTATTTCGATGCCTTTTTCTTGTAATGTACGAAGGAGGGCCTCATTAAGATCACCACGAAGGGGTACTTCATGCGCCATATTGCGGATCCATACGCGAAGCATGAGTGAAATGCCAGAGTCGGCCATTGCTGTAACAATGACAGAAGGTGCCGGGTCTTTTTCCAAACGGGCATCGGCGGCGGCAATCTGGAGTGCAACTTCTCTTGCTTCGGCAGAAGACTCGTTGTAGCCAATTGAAAATGGAATTTCCAAACGCAACAAGCCCATCATGGAGTGGTTGATTACCTTGCCATTGATCATTTGGTCGTTTGGCAAGACCATAATTTCATTGTTGACCGTCTTGATTCGGGTAGAGCGGAGGGTGATTTCATGAACCACGCCGTATTTTCCTTCCAAGACAATGTTATCCCCCACGCGAAATGGCTGGTCTATCAGAATGGTGATCCCGGCAATGAAATTTTTGATGGTGTCTTGTGCAGCGAATCCCACGGCCAGCCCAACCACGCCCAAGCCAGCCAAAAGGGGCGTAATGTTGATAAATTGGCCCAGTGCCGTCACAAGACCAAACGAAAAGATAAACAGTTTGGCGGTTTTTTCAAGTAATTGGTGCGCCCCACTGCCACTCTTTCCGGTTTTGTCCACTGTTTTGTGAATAAGCCGAACCACCACCTTGCTGACGAACCAAAAGAAGAGAAAAATTAGGAAGGCCCAAGCGGCCTTATAAAGTAAATCTTGTAAGATATACCCCCAATTGTAAAATAGTTCACCGGAAGCGAGTTGTTTAACCGTCGCAGCTACATCGGGTGGGGGTAAAGGCTTCAGTGTATTCGGGTCTATATCAGGTACTTTAGGTTGCATAAGGATGGTTTAAGAGATTTAAGGATGGTTTTTGATAGCAGCCGTCAGGGTGTTTTTGAGCAGCATAGCAATGGTCATTGGTCCTACCCCTCCAGGGACCGGAGTGATGAGGGCGGCCTTTTGAGAGACAGCATGGAAGTCCACATCACCTACCAAACGATATCCATTTTTTTTGGAAAGGTCTTCTATACGGTTGATGCCCACGTCAATAACCACCGCTCCTTCTTTTACCATGTTGGGGGCCACGAAATTTGGTTTTCCGATGGCCGCAACCAAGATATCTGCCTGTGCACTCAGCGCAGCCAAGTTTTTGGTACGACTATGGCATACGGTTACCGTGGCATCTGCTCCGGGCTGAATGAGTAGGTTGGCCATTGGTTTACCTACAATATTGGATCTTCCAATGACTACAGCATGGGCGCCTCGTGTCTCAACCCCACTTCTTTTAAGGAGTTCCATTACACCCGCTGGTGTTGCGGGTGAAAATGCCGGCTGACCAATGACCAAATTTCCGGCATTTTCAGGATGAAAACCGTCCACATCTTTCTGCGGAGCAATGGCATGAAGCACTTTTTTCTCGTCCATATGGGGTGGAAGGGGGAGTTGAACGAGGATACCATCTACGTTTTGATCTGTATTTAGGTGCTGAATAAGTTTAAGCAGGGCTGCTTCTGTCATAGAAGCCGGGTGTTGGATCGTTTCAGTGCCCATTCCCACCTCGGCACAGGCTTTGGCCTTGCCTCGAACATAAGAAGCCGACGCTGGATTGTCTCCGATTAACACCACTGCAAGAAAGGGGGGACGATGGCCGTGGGCGACCCATTGGGCTACGGCTTCTTTTACTTCTGCCCGGACTTCTGCTGCGATTGTTTTTCCGTCTATAATAGATGCTGCCATAGCTGTTTTTAAGGGGAAGATAAACGATGTTTTTGGTTCTTGAATTTGAATCTTCGGTCAGTAATAGAAAAAGCGCCCCGTTTTGAAGCGCTTTTCTTGACTTCGGATTATTATCTATACCGCGTAGGGTTATATTCACCTTGGGTTCTGACGCGATTGGTTACGGGAGGTAGATAGCCTCCTAAACCAGTGTCCATACCAGCGTCGCGGCAGGCATATAACATTTTTAGAACCCGGTCGCGGGTTTGCCACAGTACTGTAGATTCTACGTCGTTTGGAATCAAGATCATGTTGTCTCGATACCCAAGAACAAAACTGTTAAAATTGTCTGAAACCGTTATTTCTGCATGATCGCCCACATTTTGGTATTGTGCGGTGAATCTTCCACATTGCACCGAGTTACGATTCGTTTTTACAAAGTTCTGAAATAAGCGCAGCATAGAGGAATTTTTGTAGCCGTCCACTTCACAATTTAATTCTTCCTGACTCCCTCTGGGGAAGGCGCTACATCCTGTTTCCGTACCAGGGACAGGGGCAGGGTTGTGAGGACCATACTGCGAGTTGGCATAATGAGGATTTATCTTTGTCTCTGTAGGAACATTGTTTTGTGGCGCTACGGCACGGAATACTGGTTTTCCACCGCTGGACGTGTAATAGGGTGTTGGTTGAGGAGCTGGAACGCTGGGTTGAATGTCTCCCCATGTGGTCTGTGCCCAAGCAGTCGGGATCAGCAATACTGTGGTACAGGCAATGAGTAAATGACGATGAAGTTTTTTCATGGTTGATTCTCCCTGAACTGAAAATGTGGTGGTAAAGGTATCTAGGAAATAAAGATTATAAGGAACACCAGACTTGAATCTTGGACGAGAAGTTTAGATTCCCGTTTAACCTAAAATACGAAAAATATTGTTCAAGGCATATAGAAAGCGTTTCCATTTAATAAAATTTAGCGGTTTTTCGATGGAGGGCTTGAATTATAAAGTTCAAACAATGTATCTTTACCCCACTTGTTCTTTTTCAAGTTAAGCATTTATCCAGAAGAGCCGAGGGACAGGCCCTACGACGCTCTGGCAACCGTTCCCCATTACAGGGAAGAAGGTGCCAATTCCTGCCTTGTTGCATATGCACGGGGAAAGATGAACGCTTGATAGACACCGGTTATCCTATACGTTGATTTATCAAATGCGCCTCTTCTACCTCCGATGTAGTTGAGGCTTTTGCTTTTGCGCGCAAGCATGTCCCGCCTGCATCAGGACGTTGAGACTGGATGAATGTTCTTTGTTTAACCACTTACCCCATTTAAACAACGAGCAAAATCATGAGCAGACTACACTTCGATACCCTACAACTTCATGCAGGGCAAACACCTGCGCCCGGAACCAATGCACGCGCTGTTCCGATCTACGCAACAAGTTCCTATACGTTTAATGATGCCGATCATGGTGCCAATTTATTTGCCTTAAAGGAGTTTGGAAATATCTACACCCGGATTATGAATCCCACAAATGATGTTTTTGAGCAGCGGATGGCCGCGCTTGAGGGAGGCGTAGCGGCTTTGGCTACTTCCTCTGGACAAGCGGCGCAGTTCTTGGCCCTGACTACCTTGGCCGAGGCTGGGGATAATATTGTGACGACAAGTTACTTATATGGTGGAACGTATAACCAATTTAAGGTGCAATTTCCACGTATTGGTATTCAGGTTCGGTTTGCCGAGGGTGACGACCCTGCGAGTATCGAATCTTTAATTGATGAACGAACGAAGGCCATTTATGTAGAAACTATTGGAAATCCAAGATTTAATGTTCCGGATTTTGATGCGATTGCAGCCATTGCCAAAAAATATGGTGTGCCTTTGGTTGTGGACAATACCTTTGGTGCTGGGGGATACCTCTTTCGCCCGATTGAACATGGCGCCGACATCGTGGTTCATTCGGCCACAAAGTGGATTGGTGGGCACGGTACGGCCATTGGTGGGGTAATTGTGGATGCGGGTACATTTCCTTGGGACAATGGCCGTTTCCCGACGTTTACCGCACCTTCTCCAGGGTATCACGGCCTCAATTTTTGGGAAGTTTTTGGCAGTAATGGCGTGCTTGGCGTAAATGTAGCTTTTATCATCCGGGCCCGGGTGGAGGGATTGCGGGACTATGGCCCTTCACAAAGTCCTTTTAATTCCTTTTTATTGCTCCAGGGTTTGGAAACCCTCTCTTTGCGTGTACAACGCCATGTGGAAAATGCGCAGGTAGTGGCCGAGTGGCTAGAAGCCCATGATGCAGTAGCATGGGTGAGTTATCCGGGTCTTGTCAGTCATCCATACCACGAGCAAGCCAAAAAGTACCTCAAACGAGGTTTTGGGGGCGTGCTCAGTTTTGGTATAAAAGGTGGGCTTGAGGCCGGAAAGACATTCATTAACGGTGTGAAACTTGCCAGCCACTTGGCCAATGTGGGTGATGCAAAGACCCTAGTGATTCATCCGGCTTCTACTACTCACCAACAATTAACCGCAGAAGAACAACATGCTTCTGGAGTAACCCCCTCCCTCATTCGGCTTTCGGTGGGAATTGAATACATCGAAGATATAAAAGCCGATTTGAATCAGGCCTTAGTCGCATCACAGGTCTCTTAATGCACCAGACTGGGCGGAAGGACGGCTGGTATGTCCTTCCGCTTATCCTTGCCCACCTTAACAACAAACCATCATGGACATCCCTCTTCCATCCGGCCTTAAAACCTTATATATCCATCCATTCACCCTTGAAAATCAACACCAACTACATGCCGTACAGGTAGGGTATCAGGCGTGGGGTACACTCAATGAACGTCAAGACAATGTATTGGTGGTCTGCCATGCCTTGACCGGAAATACGGATATCGCTGACTGGTGGGGCGATCTATTGGGGCCAGGTAAAGCATTTGATACGAATCGGTATTGGGTGGTGTGTTTAAATGTATTAGGGTCGTGTTATGGGACGATGGGGCCATGCACAATCAATCCGGAAACAGGAAAACGATATGGTGGAACGTTTCCAAGGGTCACGGTTCGAGATTCGGTTCGACTCCACATCGAGGCACTAAAGCAATTAGGAGTACAAGGAATCGAAGCCGTTATTGGTGGTTCTATGGGAGGGATGCAAGCCTTGGAATGGGCTTATTTGGCACCGGAGTGGGTCAAGCGTGTGGCCGTGATTGCGGCTTCTGGACGCCATTCCGCCTGGACCATTGGGTGGAGCGAGGCACAACGTGCAGCAATCTATGCCGACCCTCATTGGCAGAATGGCTACTACGACGAAGCGAATCCGCCGCTTGCAGGATTGGCAGCTGCTCGTATGAATGCCATGATTTCGTATCGGTCTTGGCGTTCTTTTCAAGACCGCTTCGGTCGGGCAGAGCAGGCGTCTCAGGGCGAAGCCTTGTATGCCGTAGAGAGCTATCAACGGTACCAAGGCAGAAAATTAACCGAACGGTTTGATGCCAATGTCTATGTTCGGCTGACACAATTAATGGATTCGCACGATGTCTCACGAGGGCGTGGGGTCTATGAGCAAGTACTTCGAAGCCTGAACATTCCGGTCTTGGTTGTGGGGATAGACTCCGACCTTCTATATCCACTTCCTGAACAGGAGGAGTTGGCGCGGCATATACCGCAAGCACATTTCCGAATTTTACATTCAGAAGATGGCCACGATGCGTTCTTAATCGAATTTGAACAACTGAGTTCGTTTATTAAGCCCTTTCTGTCAGATTCGTACCCCCAAGTGAATGGCAAGGCCATTTCAAAATCGGTTGCTGAAAACGCGGTAGGGAAACCTGTTGGCCTACCTTTGGTGTCGGCAACGACCTCGAATAACCATCCCTTAAATCATAAGCTAAAGGAGTTAAAATGCAAAAGTATCGTGTTGGCGTCTTAGGGGCGACTGGTGCTGTTGGTCAGAAGTTCGTGGAGTTGTTGGATGGGCACCCGTGGTTCGAAGTGGTTGCCCTTGCGGCTTCCGAGCGATCGGCCGGGAAAAAGTACATAGATGCCGTAAATTGGATTGGCGCAACCCCGATTCCTGAAAAAATTGCAGGTCAAACTGTGGTGCTTGCGAATCCGGAAGAAGTGGATGCCGACTTTGTTTTTTCCGGTGTAGATGCCAGTGTGGCGTTGGAAATGGAATTGGCGTTTGCACAAGCTGGTATGCCAGTAATCTCCAACACCCGAAACTATCGGATGGAGCCGACTGTCCCATTGTTGGTTCCAGAAGTGAACCCGGCGCATCTGGCTTTAATTGATCGTCAGACCTACAGCAAGCAAGGCGGCTTTATTGTCACCAATCCCAATTGCTCAACGGTCGGTCTCGTGCTGGCCTTGTTACCCCTTCAGCAAGCATTTGGTTTGGAGGCAGTCCACGTGGTGACCATGCAGGCTCTTTCCGGCGCGGGTTATCCGGGTGTACCTTCTTTAGACATTTTAGGTAATGTCGTACCACACATCGGGGGCGAAGAAGCCAAAATGGAAACAGAGCCACTAAAATTGTTTGGCACCCTTTCAGAAGAGGGCATTCGCTTCGCAGACTTTAAGATCAGTGCTTCCTGTAATCGGGTTCCTGTTTTGGATGGCCATACCGAAAGTGTTTCGGTTAAATTAAAAACGCCCGCCGATCTTTCTGCAATCAAAGCAGCGTTTGAAACCTTCGAAGACCCGATTGGTCATCTGGGGTTGCCTTCGTCGCCTACGCCCCTGATCAAATTATTCGAGGATGAGCGTTTTCCGCAACCACGACGCCATGCTTCTTTGGGAAATGGCATGACGGTCTCGGTGGGGCGGGTGCGTGCGGATACATTATTCGATGTGAAGTTTACGCTTCTGGTCCATAATACCATTCGTGGAGCAGCAGGAGGCGCCATTCTCAATGCGGAACTTTTGGTGAACAAAGGCTACTTGAAACATCGGATTTAAAAAGCGCCTTTTAAATTGGGGTGCATCAACAGGTGTGCCCCTTCTATTTTGGGTATCCATGGCACATTTTACGATTATACAAGCCAAACGAGAACATCGAGATGAAATTGAACGACTTTGGAGGTCGCTTATGCGGCTACACCAGTCGTTGGATACCCGCTTTAGGCTTGCACCGGATGCAACAGATCGCTGGCGTAATAGTTTTTCCGACTGGCTCTATGAAGCCGATCATAAGATGTGGGTTGCCGTCGAGGAAAAGGGAATCGTAGGGTACATCGCAGCCCATTATGCCGTTACTTCTACCATTTTTGAACCGCCAGGAGAAGTTTTTATTCAAGAGATTTATGTTGATACAGCATATCGAGGGCTTGGGATCGGTAAAGCCTTGGTAGATCAAGTAAAAGAGTGGGCTGTGGAAATTGGAAGCGAACGCATTGGCTTAATTGCCTCTTCACGCAATGCGGAAGCCCAATCCTTCTGGAAACAGCAAAATGCGGTCGAATTCGCGATTCAATCGGTCATTGAATTATAAAATGATGTGAATATTGACTTGTTTTTTTAGGGGTAAAGCCAAACGTCGCAGGTATCTTCTTTTGTTTTTTTGGTTAATGTGCATATGTTCTTATTTAATTAAGTATTGAAAGCGCTTTTATGTTATTTTTGTAACCCAGTCTCTTTTTTGCTTCATTTATTTATCCTAAATCCCTTGCTGAGCCGTTGTTCTTTAGGTTTTATTTGTTCAATAAAGTTTGTTTATTTAATGGCACGTCCCCAACCTCAGAGGCAAGTTCGTCTTGTATGGATGCTACCTTCTTTGCCTAAAGGTTCTGACCGGATTTGGTTCTGAAATGAATCGTCCATCCTTGATCTGGCTAAAAATTTGTTGCTTCAAAAACAAAATCCTTAAAATAAGCAACTTGCTTTTTTAAGACCACTATAACCCCAATCTTATGACCACGCAGAATATCCCAGATACCGCCGGTGATGCAATTCCCGACGAAATGGTAACAATCCAGCCCCCGACAGTTACTGGTTCCGAGATTCTTATTCGAACTTTAGAATATGAAGGGGTAGAAGTTATTTTCGGCCATCCAGGAGGTGCTATTATTACTCTTTATGATGAGCTCAGCCGGATTCAGCCTTCGTTTAAGCATATTTTGGTGCGACACGAGCAAGGTGGGACCCATGCCGCAGAAGGATATGCCAAGGCCACGGGGAAAGTAGGGGTGATGCTGGCCACCAGTGGGCCGGGGGCAACCAATACCGTGACTGGAATTGCAGATGCTTATATGGACTCCGTGCCGATTGTCGTTATTACAGGACAGGTTCCTACACATCTAATTGGAAATGACGCTTTTCAAGAGGCGGATATTGTGGGGATTACCCGAACCATCACCAAACATAATTATTTGGTGCGGGATGTGCGGGATCTTTCAAGGGTGGTGCGTGAAGCCTTTCATATCGCCCAGTCCGGACGTCCAGGACCCGTTCTGGTAGATATCCCTAAAGACGTTCTACTGGCCAAGGCACCGCTTCAGATTCCAGAAAGTATTGACATCCGGGGGTATCATGTTCCAATGCAGCCATCCAAAGCAAAAGTCCAACAGGCTGCCGATATGATCATGGCCGCAAGCAAGCCCTTGTTGTATGTGGGTGGGGGATGTTTGTTTTCGGGCGCAGCCGAAGAATTGGCAGAACTGGCCAGAAAAACCCAGATTCCGGTGACGACTACCTTGCATGGCATCGGAGCGTTCCCCGTGACCGATGAGCTTTCGCTACATATGTTAGGAATGCATGGGACATGGTATGCCAATCAGGCAGTTCAACATGCGGATTTGCTGATTGCCGTTGGAGCACGGTTTGATGACCGTGTGACAGGGAAATTAGAATCTTGGGCGCCCCATGCAAAAATCATTCACATGGATATTGACCCTTCCTGTATTTCTAAAAATGTTTATGTGGATTGTGCGGTTGTGGGGGATGTGAAAAGGGTGTTACAGCAATTATTGCCTCTGGTTGGCAAAAAAGACACCTCGGCATGGCTTGAGCAGATTGCACAATGGAAACAAGAATGTCCATTGGGTTATGATAAAGACGGACAACTTCGGCCACAATATATCTTGGATTTGTTGTGGGAGAAAACCCAGGGAGATGCCGTTGTGATCACAGACGTCGGCCAAAACCAAATGTGGGGCGCACAATTTTTTAAATACGTCTATCCTCGTACCCATATTACTTCGGGCGGATTGGGAACCATGGGGTTCTCGTTACCAGCTGCCATGGGAGCTTCCTTCGGACAACAAACACGTCCCGTGGTCTCGATTAACGGGGATGGTGGTTTCTTGATGAATGCCCAAGAATTGGGGGTGATCTCGCAGTACAACCTGCCCGTAAAAATCATCATTTTCAATAATAATTTTCTTGGAATGGTCCGTCAGTGGCAGGAATTATTCCATGAAAGCCGATACAGCCATACCGATCTTTCTGGCTCCAATCCGGATTATGTAAAATTGGCCGAAGCATTCCGTATAAAGGGCTTGTATTGCGAAAATGTTGCCGATGTACAAAAAACGCTCGATGAAGCCTTTGCACACGATGGCCCCGTATTGATGGAATTTAAGGTGGTGAAGGAAGAAATGGTGTTTCCGATGGTTCCTTCTGGTGCTTCGACCGATGAGATGATCACGAAACGGATGACCCCCGATAGTTTTGTCTGATTTGTTTGCCTTAATCCATTAAAACATAAACCTATGTCCACCAAGACTTTAACCCCCCAGCAGATATACCGTAAAAAGGCAGACGGACTCCCCATTAATCCGGGTGATGAAACATTGGTGCAACGCCATATTATCAGTGTATTGCTGGAAAACCAATCTGGATCTTTGAACCGTGTACTGAATATGTTTGCGGCACGGGGCTTTAATTTGGAAAGTGTTGCTGTTGGTGAAACCGAAGATCCAAGTGTTTCTCGGCTCACGTTAGCCACCAGCGGAAATACCAAAGTAATCCGGCAGATTCTCCGTCAACTGAATCGGCTTGTTGAAACGTTGGAGGTGACAGACCTAAACGATGCGGACTATGTGGAGCGTGAAATTTGCCTCATCCGGGTACGGGCATTGGCTCATCAACGCAGCGAACTACGGGATACCCTCGAAATGTTTGAAGGAAAAGTAGTGGACATTACGCCCGAAACGTTGATGTTTGAAGTGATCGGCCCTACAAAAAAAATTAAAGCCCTTATTCATATATTGGGGCCTTATGGCATTTTGGATGTGGCCCGAAGCGGTAGGGTAGCCTTGGCCCGTCCTCTCATTCACGGTGATTGAGTTGTTCGCCATAAGTCTTTATGCGTAAATCAATACCAAATTTTGTACATAACCCATTAAGTTCACCCATGAAAGTTTATTATGATGCCGATGCTGACCTCGGTCTGATTCAGTCAAAAAAAGTAGCCGTTATCGGTTACGGGAGTCAGGGCCATGCCCATGCCCTAAACCTTCACGAAAGTGGCGTAGAAGTGGCAGTGGGCTTGCGTCCCGGTTCTGCTTCAGCCGAAAAAGCCTCGGAACGGGGTCTGAAGGTCTTGGCAGTTGCTGAGGCGGTTCAGTGGGCAGATGTGGTCATGATCCTCATTCCCGATCAGCACCAAAAAAAAGTATTTGATGCCGAAATTGCACCAAACCTTCGTGCCGGACAAGCGCTTGGCTTCGGACATGGTTTCAATATTCATTTCAAGCGGGTCATTCCTCCAACGGATGTGGATGTGTTTATGGTGGCCCCGAAATCTCCAGGGCATTTGGTCCGCCGGACTTATACCGAAGGTGCTGGAACGCCGTGTTTGGTAGCTGTTCATCAGGATGCAACCGGAGGCGCCTTGGAATTGGCGCTTTCCTATGCCTCTGGCATAGGAGGAGGACGTGTGGGGATCATCGAAACCAACTTTAAGGACGAAACCGAGACAGATCTTTTTGGGGAGCAAGCCGTATTGTGTGGTGGCTCGGAAGCCCTGATTAAAGCGGGCTTTGAAACTTTGGTAGAAGCGGGTTATCCGCCGGAATTGGCGTACTTTGAGTGCCTCCACGAGTTGAAGCTCATCGTTGACTTGTACTACGAGGGTGGCTTGGCGTACATGAACTATTCCGTATCCGATACTGCCGAGTATGGTGGTTATACACGTGGCGTGCGTGTAATTAAGGATACGGCAAAGGCCGAGATGAAGAAAATCTTGGACGAGGTACAAAATGGCCAGTTCGCGCAAGAATTTATTGACGACTGCGACAATGGGTCTGCGAACCTACAAGCCATGCGCGAAGCCGATACTGTGCATCCAATTGAGGTCGTCGGTAAAAATTTGCGTGCCATGATGCCTTGGCTGAAAACCAACCGAAAAGCTGAAACGGTAGGTGAGCCAATTGGTCAATAATTTTTAGAGGGTCGGGGTAATTTCTGGCCCTCTTCTTATGTTTTCGCGCATGGACATACAACTTATTGCCGCTGAGTGTATCCAGTATTTTGAGGAAAATCTCTCCAAAATCCGTGCCTGTCTGGCATTGATGGATGAGACAGAAATTTGGACAAAACCTTCCGGCAACTCGAATGCGGTGGGTAACCAATTGTTACATCTTGTAGGCAATATCCGACAATATGTGCTCTCTGGTTTGGCTGGGAGGCCGGATCTACGAGATCGCTCCTTTGAGTTTAATGCCGGAGGAGGCATGTCAAAAACGCAGTTACTGGATGCACTCACTGAAACCGTTGCCGAAGCTGTGGCCGAAATGAAATCATTAAACCCGGATGAACTGTATTGTAAACGGGCGGTGCAGGGAAGGAATGACTGGAGCGTTACAGGTATAATGATTCATGTCACCCAGCATTTTTCTTATCACACAGGACAAATTGTATTCTGGACGAAAATGCTTAGGGATGTGGATATGGCATTTTATACCGAGCCAACGCTGAATGATCGGGTAAAGACTGATTAAATATTACACCTTATAAAACCTTACGCTACGTGAAACCCTCCACCTATAATATTACGCTTTTATCTGGAGACGGGATTGGCCCTGAAGTGGTGGCCGAAGCCGTAAAAGTATTGACCCGTGTTTCGGAGTTGTTTGATTTTGGGATTTTGTTCGAGTCGGCACTCATCGGTGGGGCGGCGGTAGATGATCTTGGTAGCCCCTATCCAGACCAGACGCATGAGTCTTGCAAACGCGCCGATGCCGTCTTGTTAGGCGCAGTGGGTGGCCCCCAATATGACGGTTTGCCAAAGGAACTTCGCCCCGAAACGGGCCTATTGACCATGCGAAAGGCCCTAGACGTATTTGCAAACCTTCGTCCTGTCGCTGTGGATGAGGTTCAGGCGGTGCGTTCCCCTTTGCGCCCGGAGAAAGTGGCGGGAACCAATTTGTTGGTAGTTCGGGAATTGGTGGGAGGGATCTATTTTGGTACGCCTTCTTACCGAAACGATTTTGAAGGGGTGAGTACGATGCGTTATACCCGTCCAGAGATCGAACGCATTGCCCGTATCGCCTTCCGGTATGCCCGTGACCGCAGAAATAAGGTGACATCGGTGGATAAAGCAAATGTTTTGGCGGTTTCGCAACTTTGGCGAGAAGTGGTCCAGGACATACGTGATGCCGAGTTCGAGGATGTTCAGTTAGAGCACATGTACGTGGATAATGCAGCGATGCAATTGATCTTGAATCCACGTCAGTTTGATGTAATCCTCACCGGAAATCTTTTTGGAGATATTCTGAGCGATGCCTCTGCGGTATTGCCTGGTTCTCTTGGAATGTTACCCTCGGCCAGCATCGGTGAATCGAGTGGCTTGTTTGAACCAATTCATGGTTCCGCACCCGATATTGTCGGAAAAGGGATTGCAAACCCAGTTGCTACCATACTCAGCGCAGCCATGATGTTGGATTTTCTGGGCGAAAATGCCGCCGCAACCGCTATTCGTCTTGCAGTCTCAAAAACACAATTGGATGGTTTTTTGACAGCCGATTTGGCAACAGGTCCGATTTTACCACTTACTACGTCTGCTTTTGGAGATGAAGTGGTGAAACGACTTCAGTTCGGTTGATGCAACCTTAATCTCCAATTCTTACGATTAAACGATTTGTTTTCTTAGCTTGGGTACTTACGGGGCAATGTCTTGTTGCTACCGCCCACCAATTTGGTTCGTGTGATGAAGACCGACCCAGCAATGTATCAAGGCCCTTTTGGCCTGTCCTTTCTTGTTTTTGTCTTGCTTGGCCTACGACTTCCGTGCGCCAGCCTGATGCCCTATTCCTTTTGGTGATTTCACCCTTCAAGCTGGCGGTTCTTTTTTCTAAGTCGTTTTTTTCCAATAAGTAACATAAATATATGTGTATCACTATTTTTGATACCACCCTGCGTGATGGAGAACAAGCGCCGGGTGCATCTATGACCATCCCGGAAAAACTACACATTGCACACCAACTGGCTGCTTTGGGGGTGGATGTTATCGAGGCCGGGTTCCCCGTGTCATCCCCTGTTCAATTTGAAGGTGTGCAACGGGTGGTGCAGGAAGTTCATGGGCCAACCGTTGCGGCGTTGGCGCGTGCGGTGGAGTTGGACATTCGCGAAGCCGCAAAAGCACTTGCTGGCGGAGCAAAAACACGGATTCATACCTTTATCGGCACCAGTGATATTCACATCGAAGGGAAGTTTGCCGATGTCAAGTACGGTGTTACATTAGAAGACAAGCGAAAAACAGTCCTGCAAAAAGCAATCGAAGCAGTACAATACGCCAAAACCTTTACGAATGATGTGGAGTTTAGCGCCGAAGACGCTGGACGAACACCGGTGGCCTATCTGCAAGAGGTGATTGCGGCAGTGATTGAAGCCGGAGCAACGACCATTAATATTCCCGATACCACCGGATTTTGTCTCCCTAACGAATATGCAGACCTCATACAAGCGTGCATGAAGGCTGCAAACGGCAGGTCGGATGTCATTTTTTCTACCCATTGCCATAACGATTTGGGGCTTGCTGTTGCCAATTCTCTAGCTGGTGTTCAGGCAGGGGCCAGACAAGTGGAGTGTACCATCAATGGGATTGGCGAGCGGGCCGGAAATGCCGCTTTAGAAGAAATTGTGATGGCATTGCGGGTGCGTCAAAGTATTTTTGGCGTTGACTCTCGGGTGAATTCTCCGATGCTGATGGGGTTAAGCAAATTAGTTTCGACGTATTCGGGGTTTAGTGTGCAGCCAAACAAAGCCATTGTTGGTAAAAATGCCTTCAGCCATGAAGCAGGCATTCACCAAGATGGCGTGCTGAAAAGACGGGATACCTATGAAATCATGCGTGCCGAAGATGTGGGGCAAGACACCAATCGCCAGATTTCTTTGGGACGCCACTCCGGACGACATGGCTTCTTCTCGCGGATACAAACACTGGGATTCTCGGTGACGACTGATCTGAAAGATGATCTTTACCGACGCTTTCTTGATATTGCCGACCAGAAAAAGCACATTTACGACGAAGACTTGGTTCTGATGATGAAGACCTTAGAGTCCGATAGTTCAGAAACCTATGTTCTCTTGGAGCACCTCCAAGTACATGTTGAAACTGGAAAACCCAATTTAGCAACCGTAAGGATTCACTTTGCCCGAACAGGTCATAAAAAAGAACATACCGCCACCGGAGATGGGCCTATTGATGCCATTTATCGGGCCATTGACCATTGTATGGAGCATGGGTACAAACTGATGGGGTATCACATTCGTGCACTTTCCGAAGGACAAGATGCTGTTGGGGAGGTGGATGTGGAAATTGAATTTCAAGACCGCACGTTTAAAGGTGCTGCACGGAATATGAACACATTACTGGCATCGGCATTGGCGTATATTGATGCCATCAACCATGTCGAAGCGTTTCGGGACAGCCAAGACATGGTACGTCATTCCATCCGCGAAAAAGTGGAAGTGGACGCTCAAGTTTAAACCAGATGGATGGGGCGGCGCTTCATCCGTCCCCAACCGTTTTAAGATGACATCGGGAAAAAAGAGTGCGCTCTTGTTGGCGTTCGTCGGGATGGCTGTTAATGGGTACAGCATCTGGTTCCTCAGTACGCGCACCGCAGATTGGGGGATGATTTCAGATTTGTTTGTTGCGACCTTGCCCTATTGGTTGATGGTCGCTTTGATGGTGGTGGGTAGTGGCCCGGAAAGAATGTACTGGATTTTGTGTGGCCTTTTGGCAATCATGATTATAGCCGGCGGTATTGGCCTGCAATATATCTTTGATTTTTCTGTCGAATATCCGAAAAGTCGCTATTATCCGGGAAAAATTATTACCTCTTTTGTCACTACGATGATCGAAAGTTTTAGTCTGGTAATTATGATTATGTTTGCTTATGGTGCACAAACCATCGCTTCTGTACTCGGGCTGGGCGTTGCGGCTTGGTTCCGATACCGAATAAACAAAACCGAAAATTGAGCAATTGTTTAACCGCAAATAGGTTTTTTATGTCTATGACCATAACCGAAAAAATTCTGGCCCGATCTGCTGGCCGTGATCGGGTTTCCCCTGGAGAAAATATCTGGGTTAATGTTGATATTTTAATGACACATGACGTATGTGGGCCTCCTGCTGCTCAGATATTTAAGCGCGAATTTGGCGAACATGCAAAAGTGTGGGACAAAGAAAAGTTGGTCATTATCCCAGATCACTATATTTTTACGTCCGACAAACATGCCAATCGGAACGTTGTGCTGTTGCGGGAATTTGTTGCCGAACAGGCATTGCCGCATTATTACGATGTGGGTTCAGATCGTTATAAAGGGGTTTGCCATATGGCGCTGGCCGAAGAAGGCTTCAACCGGCCTGGTACGGTTTTGTTTGGGACGGATAGCCATACTTGTACATCGGGTGCCTTTGGAATGTTTGCAACAGGTGTTGGCAATACCGATGCCGCCTTTATTATGGGAACGGGCAAGCTTTGGGTCAAAGTACCGGAGTCTATGCGCTTTATTATGGAAGGTGAAATGCCTTCCTACCTAACAGCTAAAGACCTTATTCTGGCAATTATTGGGGAGATTGGTGTGGATGGTGCGACGTATCGTGCTATGGAGTTCGATGGGGAAGCCGTATTTGGCCTTTCCATCGAAGAGCGGATGACGCTTACCAACATGGCGATTGAAGCAGGGGGGAAAAATGGCATTATCGCACCAGATGAGAAAACGTTTGAGTATGTACGGGCGCGGACCGATTATCCGTTTATGCCTCTCTATTCCGATCCGAATGCTCGTTATCATAGTGAATATCGTTTTGATGTCACCAAACTTGAGCCGATGGTTGCCAAGCCGCATCGTCCCGATAACAAAGCCTTTGTCTCGGAAGTTGCGGGCACAAAATTGGATCAGTGCTATATTGGTTCGTGTACTGGCGGGAAGATGGAGGACTTTATTATGGCGGCGCAGGTATTGCGTGGTCGTGAAGTGGTTGTTCCGACGTTTTGTGTGCCAGCCACAACCCATGTTGCCAAATTGATGCACGAAACCTTGATGGAGGGGGAGTCGGTTTGGGATATTCTGGAACGGGCTGGTTGCCGACTAACCCATGCCTCCTGTGCCGCTTGTCTGGGTGGTCCGGTGGATACGTTTGGACGTACTCATGGAACCGAAAATGTAATTTCTACGACCAACCGCAATTTCCCTGGGAGGATGGGTTCTAAACAGTCTTCCGTGTACTTGGCTTCGGCTTATACAGTTGCGGCCTCGGCGCTTGTGGGGGCAATTGCCGATCCACGCGGGGTTTTAGTCTAACCTATAGGTGCGCTCCAAAATGTGTTAACACCACCGAGTCGTGAAATCGTCCGTGATAAAATTGGTTTTCCTTAAAATAGCCTTCTTGGATAAAGCCAATTTTTTCAAGGAGATACCGAGAAGGAAGATTGTCCGGAGAAATAATGGCTTCTACGGTGTGGAATTTCCAAACACGGAATCCATGTATCAAGACGGCATTTAGGGCCTCGGACATAAACCCGTTTCGTTGATAGGGTACGCCGAGTAAATAGCCAACTTCTGCGCGAGAATGTTGGGGATGTATTTGAACATATCCGATAGTACCAATTAATGCCTCCGTGGAGCGAAGGAAAATCCCCCACGTAATGGCCTGATGGGCCTCGATAAGTGCTTGAAAAGCCTGAATGAGCGCTAAGGTATCCGAGGTCGTTTTTGCAAGGGGTCTCGGAATAAAACGCATTACCACGGGGTCGGATCGAAGGGCGTATAAGGATGGACTGTCTTCAGGTGTCATCACCCGGAGTTCTAACCGAGGAGTGGTGATAATTGGGGCGGGGAGTAGGGAAAAGGAAGATAGCATCGTGCGCCATTAAGAGGATAAATAAATTCATTGCTTAAAATAATTCAATTACAAAGATGAAAAAAATGATTCGTGGCTTGGCTTGGGTTTGTGGCGAAGCCGTAGATACCGACCAAATTATTCCGGCCCAATACTTGGTGTACAGCATGACCAAGCCAGACGAAAGAAAAATGTACGGGCATTATGCCATGAGTAGTGTACCGCCCGGTGAGCAGGGGTTGCCCGACGGAAATACGCCGTATGTACAGGCCGATGCTTATACCAGTAAGTATAATATCATGATTGCTGGTGGCAACTTTGGATGTGGTTCCTCGCGGGAACACGCGCCTTTTGCAATGGCCGAGGCTGGATGTGAGGCGGTGGTAGCCGAGAGTTATGCCCGTATTTTTTACCGCAATGCTGTGGATGGGGGGTTTTTAGTCCCATTCGAGGGCATGGAGCGACTGAATGATAAGATTAGCACCGGAGACGAGGTGGAAATTGACGTGGCCGCCGGAACCCTTACCAATCTGACATCGGGGGAAACGTATTTATTACGGCCTCTCGGCGATGTAGCGGATATTTTGGATGCAGGCAATATCTTTGAATATGCCCGAAAATCTGGGATGATTCCCTCTGTCTGAATGACCGGAGATGGCATTTTGAACGCCAAGCCAATAGATACACAAAAAAGCGGATGAAGCCCCCAAATGGATTGCTTCATAAACTTGATATCAGGGATGCCTTTCGTTTATTGGTTAAAAGGTGGTTTTATGTTGTACGGACAAATTAAGAGTTCAGAAAGTGCTTGACAGATGTCAGAAATAGCATTAGGCTAATTTTTATCATAAAGATTAGTTTAATATTATCGTAAAAGCTTAGGCCTATACCCCAAATTTTGTGAAAGTTTGATCCACAGCCTAAATTTATGGTAAATACATACAAAGACCGAAAATAGGAAATATATTATTATCGTATAGTGGCGATGGATTAAGTCGTGAAAAACGATTTTAATCTCAATATATCAAAGTATGTGAGCATATCGTTAGACGAAGAATTCATTTACTTGAAAATAGTAAACCAAAACTCGTTGACCTTGATAAGGACATAGCCAAGGCAGGAGAGACGCATAATAAATTTTTAAAGGAACTGGGACTCTTACCAATATAAAAGGGTAAAATATATGTTCTTAGCTACTTTTGTTTGTTTGAAAGCTGAAAAGGATAATTTTTTAAAAAATTAAACATTAAACGCCTAATTTATTTAAAAATATGATCGGAGGAAATTTTTTGAAACCACGTCTTTGTGAGTCCTAATCAATTTTATACCTGTTAAGGTTTATATAAATAGGGCAATGTGTTATTTTAATTTTTTTAAGGTTTTAAATTATTTTAAGACTTAATTAATTTGGCTAACATATAGAAAATACTTTGACCATTTGCAAGCACATTGCCAAAGTCGCACAAGCCCGATACCGCGCCCTATCCGACCATTAATCATAATACTATGAAACGCACGTTATTAATTATACTATTGTTTTTTTGACTTCAATGCTTTATGCGCAAAGAGGAGTTGACCCAGAACCTATGATTGGTTTCGCTTGTTCGGTAAGTGGAGAACGGTCTGAATCTGTTCAAAAATTTTCACAACTGTTAGCAAAACAAAAATATCAAAAAATATCAAACTTCTGAATGCTAAAAACGTTGCAGAAAAGGCATTGGCGGCATTTGTTTGTGACAAATTGAGGGATAGTGGAAAAATAACTCTTTCAACAAAAATTCTCGAACAAATTTAAAATATAAAAAATTTAATAGAATTTGTTTTCGTTTGTTTAGGCTGTACACAATTTGAAAAATACCTATTAAAAATTTATTTTTTAAAGAAGGTAGCGTGTTACCATATGAAGAATTTTTACTTGAAGATCATGGGGGTTTTTGGTTTGATTATTATGTAAAAAAATAACCTGTCACCAACAGTGCTTTTGCGTCATACGGGGTGACGGCAGTAAATTCAAGTCCCATGCAGTATCTCAAGAGGACGTTTGGGATTGGGTAAAATCAAAACAGCTTATGGGTTATTGCGTGGCCTGTTTTGTGGAGGGCGTGCGCCAGCAGGGGGTGCCAAACGAGGCGGTTCTTTGTGCCCCTGATGGCAAGTGGAGCAATTTACCGTCATGCCACGTTTATCGGCCAAGGCAGGAAGTTCTTTTACTTTGGCGTTGGTAAACTCCACCAACCGCGCCATATCACGGGCAATGGCGTGATGCTCGTTAGTCTCATCCGCCCAGTTGTTTACGTTGTGGCAAAAATTACACGACACGCCCAAACCACGGCTATAACCTAGGTTCATCGCACGGTAAAAGCGTTCCAAAGGAAGGTCTTTCAAGGCTTGTACTTTTAGGTTGGGGAATACATCGCCTGCTTTGTCTTGTTCGCGGCCCTTGTATTTTTCGATCAGGGCCAACGTATGTCGGTCTCGGTCGGCTTGGAGCGAATCTGCAACGGTGGCAACGGGGTTGGATAAATGTGAGGGCGTTGGGCGTTGGGTAGCCCAGATTAGGGGCAAAGCAAAAATGCCCAGCATAAGGAAGAGTGTGGCTTTCATCGTTCTGTTCACATGGGTTTAAAGAAACGGTGAAAGGTACAATTTTTTTGCGCAAATGCCAAACAAAACTATTTAAGAAACCCATTCACTGTACAAGCGGGATGAACGTCTAACCACCGCAGGGCTTGGGCATTGTTTACGCGGCTTCTGCAACCCTAAAGTTCGGGTTTGTGGTGTCG
Organism: Bacteroidetes Order II. bacterium; assembly: GCA_016788705.1. Taxonomy (NCBI): domain Bacteria; kingdom Pseudomonadati; phylum Bacteroidota; order unclassified Bacteroidota Order II.; species Bacteroidota Order II. bacterium. The sequence goes on along the minus strand of JAEUSQ010000015.1, from coordinate 94,219 downwards.
GTTTTTGTTTTCCCGATGAAGCGCCACATAGCCATCCGAAACCCTTGTTAAAACGGTTCTTATCACCTTTTCCGGTTGAATGCCCCATACTTCAATGTCTTCATCGGGCTGCTCAAACAAAAAATCCGCATCCGAAACAAACCATAATGGGCGACTCAGGACTTCTTCGGGGTATTCCTCGTTTTGGTGGGTTGGCCCATAGACCACATGGTATTTTAAATAATTGTTGTGGCGTCCGGGGTTATAAAAGACCCGCGACCGTTTTGGAATGGGGATTTGGGTGCTGGTGGTATCGTGCCGTAAGGTAACAGTACGGATGGGAACAGAAACGGCCATCAGCATCCGGCCTGGTATATGAACCGTTTCCCAATCGGAAATTTGGATAGAAATAGGGTTTAAGTTGCCATTATCTATGTATAAATGAGTGTGGTTATTTTTCCAACTCCAAAACAGCCCCAATCCGGTCCCAATACCCACTAAAACATACACAAATGCGGTGAGCGTGCTGCCAATGTCTTCGAAGAGGTTTCGGCTCCCAATCACCCATTTAAAGAAGAAACCCAATGCCAAACACCCGACAGGAAAAGCAATCATCGAAAACGAGGCCAGAGAAATAAACGGCCATAGGACAAAAAAACCATTTCCCAAAAAGTAGGTGATAGACGAGGCGATGGTCAAAAATCCAAAGGTAAATTTATACATACGATTATCCTGAAAAAGGTAAACAACCGTTGGTAAGATCCATTTAACGAAGAACGGAAAACTTGGTTCGTAAGAGCACGGAATAAAAAAAGCCGCTGTTCAAAATAAAACAACGGCTTATATCGGCAACTTATTTTATCGGGACTACCACTCGATGGAAAAACCAATATTGGGCAGGAAAGAGACCTGTGAAGAAGGTCGAAGGTTGTTGGGATAAGCCGGGTCTTGTGTATAGGTGTAGGTGAAAATATTCTCGCGGTTATACAGGTTTTGAATATCTATATACGCCACCCCATTCAGTTTATTAAAGAAGAAACGACGATCCACCCGAAAGTCTAAACGGTGATAGGCTGGCATCCGTAGGCTGTTGAGTTTGGAAAAGTCCTGTACCCCACGTCCCGTAATTTGGTATTCTGTTGCCGACTTTGCCAGATCGTAAGGCGTAAACGGATTGCCGGAGGTGAACCGCCATTTTACGCCAAACTCCCATTTTCGGCCAATACGATACCCGGAGGTGAGCGAAACCGCGTGACGAACATCCCAACTGGAGGGCCGAAAAACCCCATCTTTTCCGGTAAATTCGCTCCAAACTAAGGCATACGAGGCGAGGCCATAGAGGCGTTCCACCATTTTCTTTTGTGCAAATAGCTCAAGCCCGTAAGCGCGGCCTTTCCCAACGCCTGATACCGCTTCCGCACCCACGAATCCAAAATCACCACCCAAATTGGCCAAGGAAATACCGGATTTTTCCGAGACTGGATAGTTTTCGTATTGCTTATAAAAACCTTCTAGAGACAAACGCAGACTGGGACGGGCTTGCCACGCCAAACCGCTAATGTAGTGAGTGGTATGGATGTACGGAAGGCCTTGGTTGACATAGGCATCGTTCTGGCGGATGGCCATAGTCAGGTATTCCGGTGATTGGTTAAAAACCCCATAAGAGGCATTGAGCGAAACCGTTGGAGTTAGGGTATAAGAGGCCGAAAGGCGGGGCGCAAGGTAGTTTTTGCCAAGGAAGGAGTTGCCATCATAGCGTAATCCGAGGGTGGACGTAAATTTACCGTTTGCATTTTTAAGAATGGCCTGACCATAAGCAAAATATTTCCAAAGTAATAAGGTGTTCTGGAAATTTAGGTCAAAGGGTACAGCAGGCGTGGCTTTCTGGAAAAAGTCGGAGGCAATCCGTGCATTCGTAGCCCCACCGCCATATCCCAACGAAAGGGTTTTGGTGATCTTTTTGTCCACATCCACCCGTAAACGGTTTTCAGATTCTTGGGAGGTATTGGTGAAGACGTTTTCGTTGGTTTCACGGTTTACGTCTGCAAACCGGAATTCATTCATAGAGCGGCTAAGGGCCACGTTCATAAAACCATCTTTAAAAAGATGTCGCCATACAAGGCCGTTGGTATAGCTCCATTGGTCATTGTCAAAAATGCGGTCGGCAATTTCTTGTTGCTCAAAGGTGGGATCTTCGGGCACATTAAACTCAAAATCATCAATTGCGCCGAGTCCTACAAAGGTTAACCGATTGTTTTTATTTAGGTTGTACTCTAATTTGGTTTGAAAATCCCAGTAGGAAGGCAAGATGGGAAGGCCAATTACCTCGAAAAGAAACTGGATATAAGATCTTCTGGCGGAAAAAAACCAGTTGCCCTTGTTACCAAGAGGGCCGTCTAAATTTATTCCTGCATCGGTGGCCGAAACTGTAAAGTCCCCGGCAATCCGATCTGGTGAACCCGGACGGTTTTCGATAATGAGCAAGGAGGAAAGAGCGTCTCCATAACGTGCTGGGAAACCACCGGAATAAAAATCACTGTTGGCAATAAAATCCACGTTGATCATGCCTAAAGGGCCGCCTGTTGCCCCTTGGGTAGCGAAGTGGTTGATCTGTGGAATTTCGATCCCATCTAAAAAATACGCATTTTCGCCAGGGCCACCTCCGCGCACCAAAAGGTCGTTTCGGTTATCAGCGCCGGTAGTAACGCCAGGCAAAGAGAGTAGCGAGCGGGAAATATCGCCCTGACCACCTGGTGTCCGGCGGATTTCCTCTGCCGAAATACTACGGATGGAGACGGGTGCATCGGACTTGGTTTCAAAAACAGAGCCTTGAATGGTGACACTGGCCGCTTCGTTGATGGATTCTGAAAGCTCAAGTTGCAAAACGGTTGGGCGGCTGTTCTGAACCACAATATCCGTTTTGGTTAGGGGGGTGAATCCGACAAACGTGGCCCGAATAGTAACCACGCCAACAGGAATTCCTGAAATTTGGAAGTTTCCTTCTATGTCGCTCACGGCACCAAACGATGTGCCGACGATCTGAACGGTTACGCCCGGAATCGCTTGTTTGGTGAGTGCATCGTTAACGGTTCCCCGAACAACGCCTGTTTGGGCGAAAGCCCATGCGGGAAGACAAAATGTCAGAAGTAGATAAATTTTTTTCATATGGAAACGGAAAATCGTTTAGGTATTTACTTTTTCACGTGCAGAATAGGCATTTCGTAGCTGTTCCGTCTATGAGAATCGTTTAACAGCCTGACAAGTGCGACAAACGGTAGGAGGGTGTGGGTGCTCATGAAGGTCTTGATCCTTGAAGGATGAGGTGTGCCAATTCCATTGGCGCTTCTGAAAGCAAGGCATGTCCGGCATTGGGGACGATATGGTGTTGGGTGTGGTGAATGTGCTGAGCCATCTCTTGGTTTAGGGTGGTAAATTTGGGATCATAGTCTCCTGTGATCAGGCACACTGGAAGGGCCAGTTGGTTTAAAACAGGCCATAATGAAGGCTGCATCCCTGTACCAATGGTTCGTAGCGATAGGGCCCATCCTGCGGGTAAACCCTGTCGCTTATTCGAGATAATGGCTTCCAGAATATCGGGACGTGCATGAAGCGAAGCCCATATTGGGGTACGGTACCACTGATGCAAGTATTCTCGGAGGGCAAAGGCACGTTTATCTTCCTCTAACAAGGCAAGTTGTTCCAATTGAAGAGCAAGGGCTTCGTCCTGTGTTTGTCGTTCCTTGCGTTCTGCTACTGTTTTTAGGCCTGGAGAAGCCGAGATGAGAACCAAGCGTTGAAGGGATGTCGGGAAATGACAGGCCATGAACAATGCGACACGCCCCCCCATTGAGTAACCAGCAACCTGCCATGGAACGTGCAGCACGTTTTTTCTAAATGTTTCTAATGCGTCCGCAATTTCGGACATCGTTCCGGAAGGCAAAGGTATTTCCACTTCTTGCCAATCGGGAGCCAAGTCTTTTGTGGAGATGCGATGCCCCGGTAAATCAGCCAGAATACACCGATACGCTGCTTCTAAAGGCTGGATTACTGAATACCAATCACCCGCATTTCCCATAAAACCGTGGAGGAATAACATTGGAGGACGTGAATCCGCCGGATGGTTTATGAAATAGAGGCTAAGGCGCATTATGGCAGGGCTTCTATGGTCATCCGTACCTTTTCTTCGAAATAAGGCCGTCTCAGAACCTCGGTAAGTGGGGTCTGGCGTACCAATATACGGGGAAAACGGCGCCTGAGTTGGGCCACTTCTTCGGTCAAATTCCCCCCTTTTAGACAGAGGAGGCCGGGTTGCCAAGCAACGACGGGTGCAGAAAAGGGAATCCGCACGCGGTTGAACCAAAACCACAAATCCTTCAAAGGGGCCGTTGCTCGCGAGACGGCATAATGGGCTTTTCCCGTCCAGGTCTCGGCCCGGAGTGCATACGCAGATACGTTATCCAATCCTAAGGTGCGGGACATTTCCTGAACGGCCCGTATTTTCTTTCCAGTACTATCTATTAAGTGAAAGTGTACCTTCGGAAAACAAATGGCCAGCACCAGACCGGGTAAGCCACCTCCGGTTCCAAAATCTACGACTTCTGCCTGATCTGGAAAAGGCCGCTCGGTAAGGCTGAGGCAGTGCAAAATATGCCGTTCATAACAGTCGGCGGGATTCATTTGTCTGGAAATGAGGTTAATCCTGCTATTGGTTTCAATAAGCAAGGTCTCGTAATGTTTTAACAATGACCGTTGCTGTTCGGATAAAAAATCTTCAGGTTGAAACATATCTTCGTGCGTTCTTTTTTAAGGGGTAAATTACAGTTCTGTCCCTTTGGGTTCTGCGGGATTTTTTACGAAACTGGTTTGATTGTTGCTTCCAAAACCACTCTTCGAACAATGGGGGGCAGGTTAAGGCTCAAAATGCCTTTGCATCTTGGCTACCAGAGATTATGGCTGAAAATTTTTTCAGGGAAATACCCGTAAAACCCGCTCTAATGTGTATTTTGCACTTCCATTCAGTCAACCAATATCCACATGAAATATGTACCTTTTCTGTTGTTCGGACTTTCTCTGTTCCTAACACAATGCGATACGGGTCTTCAAGAAGCCTTTATCCGTGAAGCATCCCAAAAACCTGCTGGAGTGACCCGTACCGATAGGGGCGGTGGCCTACTAAAAAGTACAAATGGTACGCCCATCGAAGAAGACAAAACCGATTGGCGCTCTGCTCCTTTTTATACTGGCTATATTCGTTTTAACCCTGCCTTCCCCAATCCAATTTCAAGTGGCTTTGTCACCATACCTGTCATCGTTACAGCGACGGACCAATTGCCCAATGGCCTGACTCTAAGGGGGTACAATGACCAGGGTCGGTTTGTACTTTTAGATGAAATTGGTCAAACGGGCTTACCGGGTGCTTATACGTTTAATTTTGACATTAGCCTGCTTTCTGCATCTGGATCGGTCTCTACCATTAAAGGCATACACCGCCTTTTTATCTTTGACCGATTGAGTGGGGAAATGGTAAGCTATGGTGATTTATTGGTTGAATAAAAAAAAGGCCGATAAACACATATCGGCCCCCAAACATAATACCATTGAAAGGAACTACCTACCAGAAGACGTGTTCTCTTCTGGTAGCTCGGTGGCAACTGCTACACGTAAGTCCAACGATGCCGCCGCCGACATCACCGCAGTGACAACTCCATGACGTGCTTTTTCATCTGCACGAATGACCACTTTTTGCATATCCCCTTTGTTTGCATTTAAGGTGCCAACCAAGTCCTCTTCACGGATTTGTACTTGATTCACAAAAATCTCGTTGTTTTCCGTGACAATGACGGTCAGGTATTGCTCGCTGTCTGTCGGGGTTCCGGCTTCGGCCTTGGGGACGTTAACCGGAAGTCCATTTTGGATGATAAAATTAGAGGTTAGCAAGAAAAAAATGAGGAGCAACATGGTGATGTCCGCCATTCCTGCCTGACTAAACGACTCCATCGGACGGAGTTTGTTGGTGGAAAAATGAAAGCGGCTCATTTCAGTATTGCGGATTTTGTTGCGGGTATGGGTATGGTTGCGTGGTTTGTGGCATCACCATAGTGGGAACGGGTTCCTGTAACAGGTCAATAAAGTCCGAGGAAAAACGTTCCATTTGGTTCACAATGAAATGATAGCGCTCCAATAAGTAATTGTAGGCAATTTGTGTTGGTATAGCAACAATTAGACCACCTACGGTGGTAATGAGTGCCGTCCAGATTCCGCCTGCTAAAACACTTGGATTCACCTGCCCTTGCATACTTTGAATAGACTGGAATGCCTCGACCATGCCCAAAACAGTGCCCAGAAATCCTAAAAGTGGGGCAACTCCAGCAATGGTTGCAAGCCATACCAGCCTTTTTTCTAACTTATATGCCTGATCCCTGCCTTCGATCAGAACAATTTCCTGTATCTCGGTAATCGGACGCCCAATCCGTTCTAAACCCTTTTTTACAACTTGTGCCACTGGTTTTGAAATGGTAGCGCAATAGGTCAGTGCTCCCCGAACATCGCCACCTTGTAGGTATCGGCGGATGTACTCAATAAAGTTTTCGTTTGCTGCAGCCTTGCGGTAAAGTAAAAAACGTTCTATAAATACATATACCGCCAAAAGCGAGGCGATGATAATTGGGATCATGACCCATCCGCCAGACCAAACGAGGTCGAACATATTCGTTGTGGCCTGTGGTGTTACAGGGGTTGGGCCCGGTTGCGTAGCAAGAGGGGTGGCAGTTGGTTGCTGTAAGGCAAGGATGAATCCGTTGAGCAATGGCATGGGTTTTGCGGAACAAGTGGGAAAAAGAGAAAGAAGCCTATCTAATGCCTATACATTATAAGACAGGCTTCCGAGGGTTTTATTTAATTTCTACGGTCCAAGCGTCCTTGGGCGTATCGTAGGGCAATTTGCCTTTTGATGCTTTGGCTTCCTCTTTAGACTTGAACTGACCTAAAATCAGCCGATAGCCTTGCTGGGGGGAACTGATGGTGATAATACCTGTACGATACCCACGACTACGTAGGTTGGCTGCCATCTTTTCCAGCTCGGTACGGTTAGAGGAAAACTTGAGAGACCAGCCCCAGCCGCCAGCCGAGGTGTTTAGATCGCTCCCCCCTTGTACCTCCATAGGACTGCGGAAAATATCGGACGCTGATCCTGTGGTTGTACCACCACTAGCCGTAGCACCCGTGCCGCCGGAAGTGGCCGTCGTACCCTCTCCGTTACCAATCAATCCGCCCGCTGTACCAGGAGCAGGCGTAGGAGAAGTACCCCGTTGCTGTACCAAACTTTCATTGGTAAGACCCGTTTGTCCCGATTGGGAGATGGTTGGGCCAGTAGTACTGGAAAAGAGTCCTCGGCTCAGGGTAAACAAAACCAAGGCAATGAGAAAGAGGGCAAGGCCACTCAATATATAAATTAAGCCGCGCACTTTGGGAGGTTTAGATTGTACAAAATTTTTGGCTCTTAATAAAAGCGGAACGGAAGTGGCCGTAGCGGCTACGGCCGCTGTGGTTGCTCTCGAAGATTCGTTAGAAACAGGTTCGTTAGGGTTTTGTTCCGGTGTTGATGACATGCGTACTGTTTGTGGAATCGGCTGGGCAGGTGGATTACGCATTGTGGGCCCCATCACAGGTGGAGCGATGTAGTGATATGGCTCGTCGGTAACGGGTTGAGGTGCTGGTATATGGGCCGCCGCCGCGGGCGTCTGGTCGCCAATGGGACGAAAACTGGGCAAGGGCGTGCCATATGGCGGCTCAGGCTGTTTGGGTTCGCTGGGTACCTGTGTGGCAAGCGCTGTGTTGAGGGTAGGGCGGGTTACTTGCTCTTCCGAAGGAGTATCCACATCTATCCATTGAAGATATTCTTGTGCTTTTGATACTTTGGGGTGATTGGGGAATTGGCGCACAAAGTCTTGAAACAGGCCGCGTGCTTTTCCGGGTAGTCCGGCTTTCTGATAATTTTCGGCAGCCCAGAAAAGGGCATCCGCACCCGATTCTCCGGTCGGGTCTTGGCGATAGGTTTCGAGATACCGGACAGCCACGGTAAAAGCCGGTTCATCTTGTTCTAACATCATGGCGATTTCCTGTTTAGGATCAGTGGGTGGTGCAATGGGATCTTCTGGCGCCAAGGGAATCGGTTGCGCCAGAACGGGTACAGTTTCACGTGCGGTCAAGGTTTCAAAGGCTTCGGTGCGGTCGGGAACCGCAAGGTCTGAAATTGGGCCTCCCTCAGCCGTGTTTTCAGCCGTAACTGATTCCAAGATCATAAGCGGTTCGGTTGGGTGTGCCAAGCCGCCGGATTCTGAAAAGTCCATAATCGGAGACCGTAGATCATCCGGCAACTCATTGCCTAAATTCATCAAAGCATTGTCAAGGGGGGGCGTTGCCTCAACGGAGGGGAGTACCAGAAGAGGTTCATCATCTACAATAGCTTGGGATGAGATTGCGGATGGAAGGTTTTCTAAAGGTTTCCATTCGGTTTCGGAAGCTACTGAATGGATTTCGCCAGTATAAGCGATGGGTGCCGAAAAAGAGGCTGTATCCATCGGATCCCCAAGGGTTTCATCGTATAAAAAGCGGTTGATACCTTCTACTTCTGCCTGAGGTAGTTCTGGAATGGCCTGTGGAATATCGGCAATCAATCCTTCGGTCGTAATTTCCGGTGCGGCAACATGAAGGGTTTCGTCAAATCCGGATACCCCCTCTGCAATGGATTCGGCAGCCGAGCTTCCTGAAATGGGTAAGTCTTGAACAATACCTGTGGGACTTGGCAGGCCTTCCGGTACAAAGGCTACCCCTTCAGGAGCATCCGAGGAGAGGGCATCCAAAACGGCTGCTGCTGCTTGGGCCGGATTGGGGATGGGATGTTGTATATCCGATTCCGGTATTTGTGTAGATTGGAACACTTCTTCGCGCCGGAATCGCGGCAATGGATCGTTCATGTTTTCGGCAAATAAAAGATTGGTTCAGAAACTGGAGGGCTTTACAAGATAATCATGAATCATACATTTTTGAAGCCATCCGTGGATAATTATGGTAAAAATAAACCGTTAATTCAATACATTCAAGGCTGTTTTAATACCCAGCATCACCACAAATCGGGCTTCAGGATAGCCAGCCCAGCGTTCGTATGGACTGGCGGAAAGGTGTTTTACTTGTGCATAAACGCCATAGTCTTTCCAAATTTGATAACTCCCTGAAATTCCTAAATCCAATACAGGTGTAACTTCTCCTGTTTTATCGGTGCTTGCATATCTCGTGCCAATCATGTTAATATCCGCTTGAAGACGTGCCTTTTGTTTTAAAAAGGTGTACACGAGGCTGCCAGAAGACTCAAATGTGGCTTCATGTGGGATTAGGGTATCTTCGTTTCCCTCTGAACCAATCAGGCGTCCATTTTGTAACTTTGCCGTCACCGAAGCCCAAAGGACTTCAAAAAGGGTGATACCCGCCTCGGCCTGTGCATAAAAAGCATCCGCCAGTGCATATTGAGATTCAAATATCCCTCTTGCAAAACCTGCATATCGGTCCTTGGTAGCCTTTTGAAAATATAAATATTCCGGGTTTTTTGTATAACCTGCTTTAAAACCAAACTGATAAGGTTGTCTTCTTAAACCGATACCAGACTCAATGGCAATGGTGCTTACGGTTGGTTTAACTATCGGATCATCAATCAAATACGGATTCTGTGCAAATAAGCCGGAGGTAGTATGATGGATGATGCGGGGGTCGTTTTTCAAAAACACCTGCAATCCTTTGGGGAAGAAATAATCGGCGCGGATATAAGGTGCGAAGAAGTTTTTTGAAACAGGTTCCGTACCCATGTTTCTTTCCGAAGCCTCAAAGCCAGCATATTGAAGACCCGTGCTGATACATAATGCCTTCGTGATCATCCAAGTAATCCCTGCTTTCACCGATTGCGAAAGCAAGTCTGAACCGAGTACGGCTTTTGAATCTATTGCAGAGAGGGTCAGGTGTGCATCCGAAAAAAACTCAACTTTTCCCATGGGTATTCGGGCCTCGCCGCCGAGATTCATGCGTTTTTCAGTTCTGGAATAGATATCCGGTGCAACAGATAATATGTCACTATCGAATCGTTCACTCTGGTAGTCAGCACGAATTTTAAAAGGGAAACGGGCGGTTTCGAGGGCGTACCAATCTCCGCCGATTCCTAGGCCACGTCCCTTTCGGAGGGGCTGTGCCATTAGTTTAGGGCCTGTCACCACCATCATTGTATCGGCACCAAAAAGATTGTTTCGGGTGGAAAAGCCATTCAGAATCAAACGGGCAATACTTTTTTGGTATTCTTGAGAGGAGCCGATTTTAAGTTTGAAATTCGCAAAAGTAGCCTTTAAATCCGGTTTTGCTTCAAAAGGCTGATGTCCATCGCTCCCCAAGTAGTCTATATCCCCAAAAAAAGCAACCCCATCCCGAAACGGTACATGGGCAAATGCCTGAAGTTCACGACTAAAATAACGGCCCGCAGACGCTTTTAGTAGAAGTTGTCTTGGCTGTGCAGAAGACAGGGTAAAACGATCGCCAACGGGAACATCGGCCAACGAATTATGAGGAAGTTCGGTGGGGTTTTGCTTGTACCCACCAATAAAAGGGGTTTGTCCTTCGGGTGGTGAAAAAGGCTTCGGAGGAATTACCAAACTGGTGATGGAGGGGCGTTCTATTTTTGGTAATTCGATTGGCTTTTTGCTTCGGATCACCACTTCATTCGGCTTAAGGTCCGGTACAACGGGTTGTGCCAGCAAAACCTGTCCGATTAGTAAAAAAAATAGAACCCCAAAACGATAGCTTTTCATAACTCTTAAACTGTTTTATAGGGCGTTTTCGGGTTTAAAGTGTTGCTTTCTCCGAACGGGCAATCTGTGCATAAGGGGTTTGACCATATTCCACTATGACCTGATCATATGCCTGAAGGGCGCTGGCTCGATTGCCGAGTGCCCGATATGCGCGTGCCTGTCCCAAATAACTTTGCGCCACCCAATCTATCACATCTGGAAAACGTTGTTGGATGGCGGTGAAGGCTTGAAGGGCTTCTTGTGCGCGGTTCATCTGCAACAAGAGGCTTCCATAACGAAATTGTGCTTCACTGGCAAAAACATCGTCGTTGGTTTGGGCCATTCGCCGATAGAGATCTAATGCAGCATTTAAATTGTTCAATTGTACGTTCACGGCGGCGAGTCGGAGTAAGGCCGTCTTTCCAGCATCTTGTGTGGCGTGTTTGGATGCAATTTGTTCCAACAACCGACGTCCGCCCTCGGTATCCCCCAACGCAATCATGGCTTGCGCCTGACCTAATTGGGCTTCGGAGATTTCAGAAATATCTCCCTCTGCATTGGTCTCCAATCGTTTGAATAAGCTAAGGGCTTCATTGGGCCTTCCGGTTGTCAGCAATAAATTGGCCAATAGACGTGCGGCTTCAAACGATGCTGGCTCCGAGGGGTAACGATCCAATACTAGTTTTAAGTACTGTTCCGCATTTCGGTAATCTTTCAGTTGGTAATAACTGGCTCCTACATAGTAGGTTGCAGCTGGGGCTAATGCCGGATTTCGGTTCGCCTGCAAAAAGTACTGAAATCCAGTGAGGGCTTTTTGGGTTTCACCATTCTGAAACTGCATTTCAGCTTGCTTAAACCGTACTTGATCTGCCACTTCTGTTCCGGGATTTTGGCGCAAATACTGGTCAATGAGCGTTTCGGCTGCACCAGGCTGATTTAGGGCGAGATACGAAAGTTGAATTCCCATAAGTGCATCCGGAATCACAGGGCTTTGGGGATACCGGATGATCACTTCTTTGTATGCATTAATGGCCTCGGAAAAGCGATCTTGGTTAAAATAGGCATCTCCGATTCCATATTGTGCTTTAGCAGCTTCGGGGCTTTGGGGATAGAAACGCAATACATTGAAGTACTCATTAATGGCCAAGTCGTATTTTTGTTGCTGGAGTAGGATGTAACCTACGAGGTATTGTGATTCGGGCGCCCATTCGGAGTTGGGATAATTGCCGACCAATCTACGGAAGGCATTGATGGCATCGGCCTCCTGTCCACTGTTCATGTATGCTTGACCAATCTGGAAGAGTGCATATACGGTCCCTTGATTGCCCACTTTTCGGTAGGCGAGAACGGCATCATCAAACCGTTTCAAAGCAAAATAACTGTCGCCGAGCCGCATCTGGGCATCGGTACGGTACGCTTCTTGATTGGCGGTGGGCCGGAAGTTAGCGGTAAAAGTCTCGAAACTGCGGGCAGCCAAGTCGTAACGGCCCGTATTGAAGTAAATCCAACCCAGTACATAATGGGCACTGTTTACGTTTGGATCTTGTTTATATCCGGCGATGTATTGGTTTAAGAGGCGTTCGGCATCCGCATACTTACCCTCCTGAACCAAACTTTCGGCCTGCCAAAAAAGGGCCTCTCCGGCATTAGACGTCGTAAAGGCTGTTCCAAAAGCGGCTTGTGCCTCTGCAAAATTTCGATTTTGATACAATAACCATCCTTTCCGATAACTTAATTGGTTGCGTGCCGATGCCGTCAGATTGGTTTGGCGCATGGCTTGTTCAAAAGCTGCGTTGGCCCGGTCGTTATCACCCAATAAGGCAAACGATTCGCCAAGGTACAAATATGCGTCTCCGGTTCGGTTGGAAGCAGGAAAACCGGTTACCAATTGGTTGAAATACCGTGCACTCTCTTCCCAACGTTGTGCTTTATACTGAAGGAGACCTAGTTCAAAAAGTGCCTGGTCTGTAAATTCTCCTTGCGGCCAAAGTACCACTACATCCGAAAAGATTGTGCGTGCTTGATTGGTTTCTCCTAAAAGTAATGTGGATACTGCTTCATAATAAGTGGCTTTTTGTGCCAGATTGTCTTTGAAATCCTGTTTACTTGCGCGGAAAAAACCTGATGCTGTACTGTATTGTTTTTGTTGAAGATAGGTCCATCCTAAGCCAAAATTCGCATATCGGGTATAAGGGCTGCGGGGAAAGTTGTTGTTGAGTTGGGTGAAGTAATATTGTGCCCTACTAAAATCGTTTAACTGTGAGGCCGATTCGCCCATCATCATCAATGCCCGCTCTAAATCGCGGCCTGTAAAAAAGGGTAGTCGTTTGTCTCCTTCGCCGAGTACCCGTTCAAATCGGCCTAATTCAAAATTGGCTTCCATGCCAGCCAGAGCCGTCTTTCCGGTAAAGTCGGACAAGGGGTAACGGTTTGCTAATTGATCAAAAAGTTCGGCTGCACGGGCAAAATTTTTACGTTCCAACTCGGTTTTTCCTACCAGATACAGTGCCTGTGGGGCAATCTGGGTATTTGGAAACCGGATATGGGCTTGATCCAAGTAGTCTAAGGCAATATCCATTTCATTTAGACGGATACTGTTTAGCCCCATCCAATAAAGGGCTTCAGCAGCCAGTTCAGGATCTTTTTGGTTTTGAAAAACCCCTCCAAATGCGGCACGCGACTTGGCATATTCCCCCTTTTCAAAATAATATTGGCCTAGGGTCATTTGCGCTTTTTCCCCAAACGGATGGCCGGGGTAGTGACTTGCAAACGAGGCGTAGAGCGGTGCCGCTTCTTGGGTTTTTCCTAAAGCAAGTAGCGACTCCGCCTGATAATATCGGGATTCTGCCGCATGAGGATGATCCGGATATTGCTGCTCGAAAGACTTAAAGGCTTCATAGGCTTTTTGATAAACGCCCGATTGAAAAAGCGCTAAAGCCGTTGCATATTCGGTGTGTGCAGAGGTGGTAGGTGTTTGGGCAAAAGCCAGTTCACCAGAAAACCACCCCAAAAATAAAAGCAAGGCGCATTTTGGGGAGAAGCCAAACGCCGGAGAAACGAGAACAAAGCGCATGTACGTGCGGTCTTTGTGAAGGTGATGGAGGATAAACTACAGTACCGATGCGCAGACCGGAAGATAGCAAAACAATATAGCAACTTCCTTTCCCGAAACAAACGTGAATTGGTCTGCTGGATAACCAAATTCCCGATTTTGAAACCGTTTTTCTTTTTCGGAGAACGCCCTTATCTTATCGCCGCCTCGGTTTGATTACAACGACGTGTCAGCCCCCGAATATTGTATATCTATGAAAGTAATTCACCAAATGCTTTTTTGGGCCTCCTGTGTCCTACTCACAACCTGTCAGCCTGTCAAGTTGTTGCACGACGACCTATCTGCTCAGTTTTTTGGGATTCCACAATATGATCTGGATGCCGAATCATCTTTACAGCAGTTGGTGGACCAAGAAAAAGGGCAGTATCTGGGACATCCGACCACTGTCTTGCTGGATGATCAAAAAACCGTGTTGGTGGTTTACCCACGGGGGCATGGGAAAGGGGCTATTCTGTATAAAAAAAGTGAAAACGGTGGAAAAACGTGGAGTGAACGCCTCCCGACACCCGAAAATTGGGACACCTCGCTTGAAACACCCACCATATACCAAATCAGAACCCAAGCAGGTGGGAGGCGGCTTTTACTGTTTTCTGGACTGTACCCCATTCGACTGGCTACATCCGATGACAATGGCCACCATTGGACGCCACTTAAGCCGATCGGAAATTTTGGGGGCATTGTGGCGATGGCCTCATTAGAGGTTTTGAAAGAAGGCAGCCTTATGGCATTATTTCACGATGATGGACGTTTTATTCGTGAAAAAGGGGCAGGAGAACGGCGGTTTCGGGTGTATAAGACCCTTTCCTCAGACGATGGCAAAACGTGGTCTGAACCCATCGAAATATTGACCGATGCCACATTACACCTCTGTGAACCCGGCGCTATTCGATCGCCTGACGGGCGTCAGATTGCTTTGTTAATGAGGGAAAATAGCCGAAAAGCACCTTCTCAAATTGTTTTTTCGACAGACGAAGGGGAAAATTGGAGTCAGCCACGTGCTTTACCGCTCGCTTTGACTGGGGATCGTCATACGGCAAAATACCTGAAAGATGGCCGTTTGTTCATCGCTTTCCGGGATATGGCCGAGGGAAGCCCCACAAAAGGAGATTGGGTAGCTTGGGTGGGCACATATCAGGATTTGGTTGAAGGGAAAAAGGGGGAATTACGCTTCCGCATCAAAGACAATAAAAATCAATGGGATGCTGCTTATCCTGGGGTGGAAGTTTTTCCGGATGGGCGTGTTCTAACCGTTACTTATGGCCATTGGTCACAAGGAGAAGAGCCTTATATACTGGCGGTTCATTTGCCCGCCAATCTCCTATTTGCCCGCAAAAAAAGCAGGTAAGCCTTTTCTTACAAGTCCATACGACTTTTTTTATGACTTTACTTTGCCAGTTTTGATCGTTTTGTCCCACTTCATCTCTGCACCTTGTGCCTCTAAGATGTATGAATGAAACGTGATTGCGCACAGCATGGGGCCAAAACCAACAAAGTACATAAGCATCGGCGAGAGCCATTTAAATCGGGTTTTGTCAATTGCACGCACCCCCCAAGCCGCAACCATACACAAGGCTTGCCAAGCATAAATAAACAGAATGATTCCCTGAACCACCCAGTCTGGTGGGAACAACCCCGATCCAACCAGCCATTCCGTCACTTGGCGCACGAATTGACCGGGGAAGCAAGAATAGACAATTACCGAAAACGAAATGATGCCAGGAAACAGAAAGCCTTCTAACCACGTTCGCTTGGCTGTAAAAGGATCAATGGCAAAAGACATGAGGGTAACAAATAAATAGTTGATGGCGTGAAAAAGCCAAAAAGCCCGAAAAACTTCCCAAGCAAAGGGGAAATCCATGAAATAAAGCGAAACCAAGCCTATCGAAGACAAGATCATAAGGACGGGCATCAAAAAAATATTGAACCAGATAAACCCAAATGCAAACCCACCCAACTTCCTGTGGTATGTTTTGTTGAACCAAAGATGCTTGAAGTGCTTGGTTAACTGAACATTGCCTCTTGCCCAGCGCAAGCGTTGTTTCCAAAGACCATTCACATCATCCGGCTCTTCTGCCCAAACAATCGCATTTCCTTCAAATACCACCTTTTTTCCTGCTTCGATCTGGGTTTTAAATGTAGTAAAGGTGTCTTCTGCCAAAGAACTGGTGTCTATCCGTCCGCCTATGAGTTCTAGGTTTTCGCGGGAATGTAGTTGCGCACCACCCGCCAAACAAAACATCGCTCCTAAAACATTTTGCGCCCGTCGCGAAGCAGCCTGTGCCGTAATATATTCGTAGCCGATAAATTTCTGCATATAGTTTCCGGGTGAAGACCCTTCCTTTATATAAGCCGTTACAGCACCAATCTCTGGGTCAGAAAGGTGGCGTGCCATTTTGCGCAGGGCATCACGTTCAAAAATGACATCGGCGTCTATGATCATTAAGGCTTCCACCCACTGATCGCCTGTGACCTGTGCCAATTCATCAAGATGTGCCCAATTGGGCATATAACGTCCAATTTGTTCGAAGTTGGGGCGGGTAAATGTTTCTGTATCGGGCTCTAAAGGCGAGTTGAAAACTTCTTCAGGAGTGTTATTTAGCGTAGTTTCCGGTTCTGAATGTAGAAGCTGCTGAATGCCATGATTGAGGGTGTGTGCCTTACCTTGCCCGCCTTTCTCGCGGCGAATATGAAAGGTTCTGCCGGAATACTCTTTTGCCTTTTGTTGGATAACGTCAGGGGTGTCATCGGTGCTGGCATCATCTACCACATATACTCGTAACCGATCTTCGGGATATTCCATCTTCATCAAACGGTCTATGGTTGCACCAATCACCGCGCCCTCATTCCAGGCGGGCACAACAACAGCAACCCTCGGATAGTAGTTTTCTACACGGTTATAATGATCGCTAAACTGATGAAAGCCTGCAAGAATGAATTGATAAAAAGATGCAAAAATAGGCATGGTCCCTAAAATAACGAAAAAAACCATGACCCATTTCAGGGTGATAAGTATGAATTCCAAGGTATATTGTTGGGATGCGAGGATTTACAAGCTTTCCGACTGGCACATGCACGCTACTTCCCATCTTTAACTCCATTGGATTTAGTCTATTTCGATGGAAAGTAAAGGTAGTTGTGTGGCAATGGTCCGGACAAACTGATATTCCCCAATGGTTTCTTTTTTATGGCTATCGGTACTGACAGGCATTTCAACACCCATTTCCCATAAGAAGTGAGCGGATTCCAATTGTGGGCATTGCCAACGCTCCGAAATTTCGATCTGAGATCCGGTTTCTATGGCTGCACGCGCCAAAGCCGCTTTCAATTCTATATGGATGTCTTGCTCCAAAAGACCGACTTTAGGCAAAATACTGAATAAATGGGCAATCACAACCGTTGCCTGTTCAGAATATTTCCACATTGCGCCAATGGTCGCACGAATCAAGTGGCGGAAAAGAACTTCCTGTTGTACCAAACCTTCATCCAATAATTCCTTTATTTGACGGGGATTATAAATGTCAATGCCGTAGGGGAACTGGTGGTCGGCAGCAAATATGTATTCAACCCCTTCTATGTTATCTGGTAAGTCCAAATCTCCGGCGGCATTGATAAACTTGGCCTCAATGCCAATGCTGATTTTGATCTGATCCCCGTATTTGCGTCTGAATTGATGGATCTGATCCACATAATTCGGGACCCAATTGGTATCTCGTCGCACATGATCTACGCAGCAAATATGCGTTAACCCGCGACTGATTGCCATTCGGATGTTGTTTTCTATACTATCCGCTCCGTCCGAAAAGGTGGAGTGAATATGGAGGTCTTCCCTTAAGTTTAATTTTTTTGCAGACATAGGAATAAGGGTTAGGCGGAATTTAAGGCGGATTTATAGCGGTCTGGGTGGGTCATGTAGGCCTTTTCCTTTTCTAATGCTTCCACTTCACCAGAGGGTACAATGGTTTCTTGCAAATAGCGCATGACGGAAATTTCTTCATATTTACATTGATCTGCATGGATGGTTTCACCGTAAAGTGATTGAAGGCATAATAAAGGCATGTTTATACCTGCAGCTACGGTTAGGGGCATGGTTCCGGGGAAACGTGCATTTATTTCGAGCAAACGTGGGGTTCCGTCATGGTCTAACTTGAACTGGACATTGGCACAGAATGTCAACTTGAGGCGTTCTGCAAGCTTCATGGCCCACTTTTCTAAGGTGGGATCTCTACGAATCCTCGCCGCAACGGCAATCCCAGAATCAATCTTTAACCGCTCGCGGGGAACTGCTGCCATCACTTTGCCTTTGGCGGTAGCAAAGACATCTACCGAAAATTCGGGGCCAGGTAAATATGCCTGAATAATATAAGACTCATCTTTTGGAACGAGTGCCAGTGAATCCCACGATTTAATCAGGTGGATTCCATTTGAACCGCTCCCTTTTCGGGGTTTTGCAATCACAGGGAGCATCCAGTCGGTGGTGTCTAAGGTGTTGGTTAGCAGGGCCGTGCGTGGGATCGGAATGACTTCTTGGGCGGCCTGTAAAAGTGTCCACTTATCCAGACACAGGTCCAGTGTTTCTTGAGGAGCCAGCATCAACTGGGTTCCATCAAACTCAAACAAGTTGCGGTATTTAGATATTGACAAAAATTCAACCTCAACAGTAGGGATTAACACATCTATCCCATTGCTTTGGCAGGCATGGAGCAAGGTTGGTATAAAAGCCTTGTGGTCACCACGTGGTAACAATATCCTGCGCTCCGGCGAAACCAAATATAGGCCCGCAGCATAGGGGTCTATATCAGCCATAAAACAAGTGATGTTAGGCAAATTAAGGGCTTTAAATACGGATACTGCCGCAGCCCCTCCTGCACCTGTAATCAGTATATTAACTGCTTGGTTCATAAAACGCCTGTATCATCACCCTTATACAATAGCAAGTCTTATCAGATAAGCTATTATATAAAGCGTATTAATGTATTTTTAAACTATGTATTGGTAAGGTCTTTGGCGGAATGATAGAGCGTATATGCAAAACAGACCGGATTGCAGGACACAGCTATATCATTCAATATATCAACTACCATACCAAAAAATGACAGTGTGAATTACCTTTTATCGCAAATTAATGATGAAAGTCGAAATTGTGGCTTTGAAGCGCGTTTTTTCTACGAAAGAATTTTTGCAGAAGCATTGTCTCAATATGAGATAAAAGGTAGAGGTCAACCTAAATATGACGAGTGCAAGATAAGTTGCGGAATAGAAAATCGTCAAAAAAATTGTGTGAATGGAAATAAGGCATCATGTTTGCACCCATTAGGAATATGTGGTAGATTAATTGGTTCAAATACCTTCACCTCGGAACACGGTAGCGCGGTTATGCAATTTTCAGGCTTCGACATAGCACATGATATAGCGACGTTGTATGAGATTTCGCTGTCTATCGGGACTTCTTTGGATGTTCAGACCAATTGCGCAGCGTTTGTGGAAGTACTCGCTGCTCGCAAAAATTTAGATTTAGTTTCTGTTTGGGTTGAAAAACAGGCCGGGGAAGGACGTCGTTATGAGCTACTCTATGCCGAGCCTAAAATCCGCATGACGGAAGGAGTGATAGCCTACGATCATCCACTTGCCCTACGGACACGCGAGGCCGCATTCTGGAGCCTTTCCAGCGAACACGAAGCCTTTTCTGAATTAATCACCGAAGATATTGTTTATCCGGAAGGAGTATTTGCTGTTTTTCGATTAGAAAACTTGGGCTTTCTAAAACTGTATGATGCCAAGCGCCGACTTCCGTTTTATACCCGCGAACTAAATCAACTCCAGCCGATTGCCCAACAATTTGGTGAATCTGTTTCTCGTTGCTTAGCCCATCAGGCGTTGTTACAAGAACTACAAGAACGCCAAAGAACGACCCATCGGCTACGGGAAAGCGAGACCCGAAAATCGGCGATCTTGGAATCGGCATTAGATGCGATTGTTACCATAGATGAGTATTCACGAATTTTGGAGTTCAATCCAGCAGCAGAACGTACCTTTGGCTACACCAAAAACGAAATTATAGGGCAGTCGCTGGCAGAGGAATTGTTGATTCCAGAGCATCGCGAAATCCTCCGAAAAGGGATACAAAATTATTTAAGAACGGGGCAAGGGCCTGTTTTAGGTCGGCATATGGAGATGCAGGCCGTCCATAAAAATGGACAACCCTTTCCGGTTGAACTGGCCATCACCCCAATAGAGAATAATGACCGACGTTTGTTCACGGCCTATTTGCGTGATATAACCGAACGAAAGCGGTCGGAGGCCGATCTGTTACGTGCAAACGACATCGCGGAGCAGTCTATCAGGTCTAAGGAACGGTTTTTAGCCAATATGAGCCATGAAATGCGGACGCCTTTAAATGCCGTTATTGGTTTGACGCATCTTCTGGAAGAAACAAGCCTCACCCGTCAGCAATCTCGGTATCTGGAAGCCATTCAGTTCTCTGCCGGATCTTTGCTCGCGTTGATCAATGATATTCTCGACTTCGCAAAGATTGATGCGGGGAAAATAGATTTTGAAGAAGTACCATTCCGCTTAGACGAGTTATTTAAGGGTCTCTATGCCATGCTGCGGTTTACAGCCGAGCGCAAAGGACTTAAGCTGCAAATTCTACCAGAAGAAAACCTACCTCAAAGTGTAGTAGGGGACCAAGTTCGCCTCCGTCAAATTCTGTTAAACTTGGTGGGAAATGCCATTAAATTTACCGAAAAGGGCGAAGTGAGGTTGAAAGTGAGTGCCGATGTGGTTACCGAGGGAAAAATCCCATTGGTCTTTATAGTGGAGGATACGGGTATTGGGATTTCCGCTGAAAAACTGCCTCGAATTTTTGACAGTTTCAGCCAAGCAGCTACCGATACCACCAGAAAATATGGCGGTACAGGGTTGGGATTGGCCATTGTGAAAGAATTGGTGTCGCAACAAGGCGGAAATATCGAAGTGAAGAGTGTCGTAAATGAAGGGACTGTGTTCCGCGTTGTACTGCCCTTCTTGGTTTCGGAGCAGTCTGTTGCTGCTTCAACTACCCACGAAGGCTTAGAGGTGGACCAAAGCCTGCTCAACGCTCGCATTTTGGTGGTCGAAGACAATAATATGAACCAATTCGTGGCCCATCAGATGTTGACAAAGTGGGGGGCGGTAGTGGATGTGGCTGAAAGTGGTCTCGTAGCCATCGAAAAAGTACGGGAAAACCATTTCGACCTCATCTTGATGGATATTCAGATGCCCGGTATGGATGGTATTGAGGCTACCAAGTTTATCCGGCAAAATCTAAAAAAAACCTCTACGGAATTGCCGATTATTGCCCTGACGGCTTCTATGCTGTCGGAAAACCGTGCCCAAGTTTTTGAAGCAGGAATGAATGATTTTGTGCTAAAACCGTTTGAGCCTGCCCATTTGCGCAAAGTATTGGTCTCTCATTGGCAAAAGTCGCAAGCAAACAAACAACCTCCGAAGCCAGCAGTTCTGACGACGGAAAACAGTACACCAAAAGCCCCTGTTCCCGTAATTGAGTCTGTTCCAGAAACCATTCGCTGGACGACAACTCCTTCATTTCAGCCTGATAGCAAGCCGATAGCGGCACCAGCAACAGGTAAAAAAGCTGTAGAAAAAACACCACCCCCTACAACGGTAGTGGCTTCTCCTGTGATCCCACTCGAATTTGAGGTAAAACCCACTCCTCCCAATGGAGACTCACTGCCCGCTCAGTCGGTCAATATTCAACAATTATTGGATCATTCCCTTGGTAATAAAGCCTTTGTGGTGCGGGTCATAGACCTTTTCCTTATGCAAACCCCTGAACAGATTCATGAACTGACCGAGTTCTGGCGTCGGGGCAATTTTGCACATGTCAAATTTATTGCCCATAAAATGAAATCATCTGCCCGCATGATTGGCATAGATTCATTGGCGCAGCAATTAGACACGTTGGAACAGGACTTAACGGAAGGGAAGACCATGTCGCCACAAGATGGTCGGATGCAATTCATTGTTTCCCTTACAGATCAGGCCATCGCCGAATTAAAACAACACCGGACAAAACTGGCGAATTAGCATGTTTTTTGGGCCGTTTTTTGAGATTCGTTTGATGTTTGCAGGGTTAAATCCTATCTTGTTTCCTTGTTCACCCGAAACCCTGGCGAGTTATGCGCTGTTTATTAGTTGACGACGACGACATGGCCCGAATGCTCATGGAGCATTACATTTCTCAGGTCTCAGATCTGGAGTTGGTA
Organism: Bacteroidetes Order II. bacterium; assembly: GCA_016788705.1. Classification (NCBI taxonomy): domain Bacteria; kingdom Pseudomonadati; phylum Bacteroidota; order unclassified Bacteroidota Order II.; species Bacteroidota Order II. bacterium. The sequence goes on along the minus strand of JAEUSQ010000015.1, from coordinate 72,041 downwards.
GCCACCTGCGAATCGGCCATTCAGGCGGCCAATGTCCTTAAAAAACAATCGGTTGATCTGATTTTTCTGGATGTTGAAATGCCGGAAATGACGGGCCTCGAATTCATCCAAAGTTTGGAACACCGACCTATGGTTATTTTGGTAAGTGCAAAAGAGCAGTATGCCGTGGAAGCATTTGATGTGGAAGTAACGGACTATATGGTGAAACCTGTGAAGTATGCCCGCTTTTTAAAGGCTGTCCAGCGGGCACAGTCCAGAATGCTGGCCGCAAAAGAAAAAGCGTCACCCGAACAAGATTATGTGTTTATCAAAACGGAAGGGCGGCTTGTTAAGCTTGCGCTCACGGATATCCAGTGGATTGAAGCACAGGGAGACTACGTGCGGATCCATACCGTGAAAGAAAATTATGTGGTACATGGAACCATAAAAGGGTTTGAGGAGAAACTACCTGCCAATGCCTTCTCTCGGGTACATCGCTCGTTTATTGTACGTATAGATCAGATTGTGGACATTGCAGACTCATCTATTGTGATCGGGCGATCGGTTATTCCAATTGGGGCATCTTTTAAAGATATGTTACTTAAACGGCTTAAAACAATCTAAGTTCGTATCGGAGAATCGTATGAAAAAACCCACAAGTGCAGAAAACGCAAAATCTTACCAATGGGGTGAGAACGCCAAAGGCTGGTGGCTGGTGGATAACCCCCATTTGAGCGTCGTAGAAGAAGTTGCGCCTCCCGGAAATGCAGAAATCAGGCACTTACACCATCAGTCGCGACAATATCTATATGTGGTAGAAGGTGAGGCGACCGTTTCCATCGAACACGACGAATTTGTGCTACATGCAGGCGAGGGCCTCGAAATACCGCCTAAAACATATCACCAGTTTCGGAATGAATCCGGTAAAAACGTTCGGTATTTGGTGATTTCATCTCCCAAAAGTACCAACGACCGAAAAAGTTTTGATTGGTAGCATTAACGTATCGCTTTTGGCCTAACTTTTGTTTATATTACTTGTTGAGTTTGTCTAACCCCTTGACTTCTTCGTGGTAGTCGTATGAAAAAAGTCATTTTTACCTTTCTGTTAGGACTTATGGTAAGTTCGTCGGTTGTACTGGCGGCTCGTACACCCTATAAATCCTTTGACGATCTGTTGCGTATCACCCACGACCAACCCAAGTCATTCGCATTGTACCAAAATTTTCCGAATCCGTTTAATCCTTCTACGGTCATTCGCTTTGAGTTGAAAACCAAACAATATGCAAAAGTGAATGTATATAATATTTTGGGTAAGCTGATTGCTACGCTTAAAGATGAAACGATGGAACCCGGCGTTTATGAAGTGAAATTTAATGCAGGTGAATTGCCGAGTGGGGTTTATTTTTACAGCCTCGAAACCCGATCGGGTAAAATGACACGCCAAATGCTTTTGATGAAATAAGATTGCGTTTTTTTGCAGAGAAGCCTTGTTCCAACCCCGAACAAGGCTTTTTTTGTACCGACTTCTTCGAGCCGGGCAAATAAAATGTTCTTATTCGTGCATGGATTTACAGGTGAGACCCCCCATTTGGTGGTTCCTTGGGTGTATCTTGTTTTTTTTAACCTTTTAACCCGATTATGATTACCTATCGCGATGCAGGCGTGAACATTGACGCCGGAAATGAAACGGTGAGCCGCATTAAACCCTTGGTTCGGAGTACCTTTACGCCGGGCGTGCTGGCAGATATTGGTGCATTTGGCGCCTTTTTTAAACCTGATTTTACAGCTTATCAGGAACCCGTGCTGGTCTCTTCGGTGGATGGGGTGGGGACCAAGCTAAAGGTTGCTTTTTTGATGGATCGCCACAATACCGTCGGGCAAGACTTGGTAAACCATTGTGTGAATGATATTGCAGTCTGTGGGGCTGTTCCGATGTTTTTTATGGATTATTTTTCTACCGGATCCCTAAACCCAAGGGTGGTTGAAGAAGTCATTCGCGGTTTTTCTGTCGCATGTCGTGAAAATGGGTGTGCATTGATTGGAGGAGAAACGGCTGAAATGCCAGATTTATATGCGCCGGGGGAGTATGATTTGGCTGGAACGATAGTCGGTATGGTGGATCGGGCGCAAATTCTGGATGGTAGCCGTGTACAGGCTGGGGATGTTCTAATTGGATTGCCTTCTACGGGTTTACATACCAATGGTTATTCCCTTGCCCGCAAAGTGCTTTTTAGCAAGTACCAGATTCAAGATACGCCCGAAGCCTTGGGTGGACGTACAGTGGGTGAAGTTCTCTTGGATGTACATCGGTCCTATCTATCTGCTATCCAACTGCTCGCGCAGAAAGACATCGCCCATGCATTCTCGCATATTACGGGCGGTGGATTGATCGAAAATACCCGACGGGTCATTCCCAAAGGGATGACCTTACAAGTTGATTGGGGTGCTTGGGACAGACCCGCCATATTTAATTGCATACAATCCATTGGAGAGGTACCAGAAGACGATATGCGCCGAACTTTTAACCTAGGTATTGGCTTGGTTGCTGTGGTGGCGGCCTCTCAGGCCCAAGCCGCGCTGATGTTGTGGAATGAGGCTGGCGAGAAACCCATTCTGATTGGAGAGGTGGTGCAAGATACGGCAATTGCCTAAAGGAGAAATAAATGATGCATCCACGGAAAATTGGCATTTTTGGTAGTGGCAGTTGGGGAACTGCCCTTGCAGTGGGTTTGGTGGAGAAAGGTCACGATGTCACGTTGTGGGCCCGCCGCGAAGAAGCAGCCGAAACCATGAGGCAAACCCGCCATAATCCAGATTATCTTCGGGAGACGCTATTGCCCTCCGATTTGGTGATCACGCATGATTTGGCACGCGCTGCTCTGAACAAAGAAGTGTGGGTAATGGCCACGCCTTCACAGTCCATCCGAACACTGGCAACGGCCCTAAAACCCTATGCAAACAAGCGATTGGTTGTGGTCTCGGTGGCGAAGGGCATCGAAAACGGAACTTTACTTACGACTTCGCAGATATTAACGACGGCGCTTGCCCCAGTGGTTCCTCAAAGTCATATTGGTGTTTTATATGGTCCCAGTCATGCCGAAGAGGTGATTCAGGGGATGCCCACAACCGTGGTCTCTGCGGCAGGGTCTCTTGGAACGGCACAAGAGATTCAACGTACTTTTATGAGTAAAAAACTCCGGATCTATGTGAATCCGGATTTATTGGGGGTTGAAATTTCTGGTTCGGTAAAAAATGTGATGGCCATTGCTGCTGGGATCAGTGATGGCGTGGGGTATGGAGATAATACAAAAGCGGCTATCCTGACCAGGGGCATGGCCGAGATCCGGCGTTTGGGGTTGGCAATGGGGGCCCGCCCTGAAACGTTTTCTGGTTTGGCAGGAATCGGAGATTTGGTGGTAACGTGTATGAGCCGCCATAGCCGAAATCGTTATGTGGGCGAGCAAATCGGGAAGGGCCACACATTGGCCGAAATTGAAGCCGAAATGAATATGGTGGCTGAGGGCGTACGAACTACCCAATCGGTCATGGAACTTGCCCGTAAACTGCATGTAGAAATGCCCATTACCGAAGCGGTTCATTCGCTCCTGTTCGAGGGCAAAAAGCCTCAAGAAGTGGTGATGCACCTGATGAGTAGGGCGGCGAAAAATGAGGTGGACTGGCTGGGTTGATGTTCCTTTACTCCCAAATGAATGACTGTACAAGCGTTGCAGCGCCTCATCCAAATAGGAGAGGGTTTGCATATTGAGTTTAAGAAGAAGATCCCAGAGCCGGAGCGGATTGCCAAAGAAATCATTGCATTGGCTAATACAAAGGGTGGCAAAATTTTGGTAGGCATCGAAGATGATGGAACAATGTGCGGGGTACGAGATGCAGAAGAGGAACTCTTTGCATTGAAGGAGGCTATGGCCCGGCATATCTCGCCAGAGGTCGAGCATGAGATTGAGGTGGTTCCGGTGTCACGCAAAAAAGAGGTCTTGGTGCTTTCGATTCCAAACAGCCATAAAAAGCCACACTTTCTTATTTCTGCGGATGGTGTGCGGAAAATTGCTTTTGTGCGTCTGGAAGATAAAAGTATTGAAGCCAGTAAAGAAATGGTTCGGATTATGCGGGACGAGCAAAATCCGCGTGATGTCCAGTTCGAGTTTGGGGAAAAAGAACGCAAATTGATGGCCTATTTAGACCGATACGAAAAAATCACGGTTTCTCAATTTGCACGGTTGGCAGATATTCCTCCAAAGCAGGCAGCGCACACCTTGGTATTATTGGTTCGGGCGAATATTCTGATTCTAAAACCGCAAGAAGGTGAAGATTTCTATCTTGTGGCCTGAGAGATTAAACCGTTGATCTTTACTTTAAATCCAACAATTCTTATGTTGCCGTCATTACTTTTTGTTAATCACTAAATCCCTAAGGAGAAATAAGATGAGTATGATGTCCGAATTTAAAGAATTTATTGCCAAAGGCAATGTGATGGATTTGGCTGTTGGTGTGATCATCGGAGCTGCATTCCAGAAGATAGTGGATAGTTTGGTCAATGACTTGCTCATGCCGATCGTCGGTATCTTCTTGGGCGGCGTGGACTTTTCTGCACTCGAATATACTGTCGGAAGTGCAACCCTAAAGTATGGCATGTTCATTCAGGCTGTGATTAACTTTGTCGTCATTGCTTTTGTGGTCTTCCTGATTGTGCGATGGGTCAATAAAATCCGAAACAAGTAGGTGACTTTGACGATATACAAAAGGCTGTTCGTGTTTGAACAGCCTTTTTTCGTTTTGGAGCAGGTTGCTTTTATAAGGGGCGCCCTCATGGTATCATGCAAAAATCCATTTGGCGGATTGTGAAGTCCTTTCAAGAGAGCCTTCTTCCACTTCGCTTGGAGGTCATTTTATATGGACAGATCCTTTCTCTGTTTCATTCAGCAAATTTGCCTCTTGTTGAAACTTTTTTGATTCAAGGGGTGGGAGACGAAAAAGCTTTTCTGCATTTCTGGTGGTCATCTCCGCAATAGCAGATACCGAAACCCCTTTCACTTCTGCGAGTTTTTCCGCCACCCACGGTACGAAAGAAGGCTCATTTCGTTTTCCGCGTCTCGGCTGAGGAGCCAGGAAGGGAGCATCTGTTTCCAAAACCAAACGATCAAGAGGTACACGAGCGATGTCTTCCGGAACCGTACTTTTTTTATACGTCAAAACGCCGCCAAGGCCCAGATGAAACCCCAGATCAAGCGCTGCCTCCGCTACCCAAACTGGCCCACTAAAGCAATGAAAGATCCCCTTGAGCCGTTCTCCGTTTGAATGTACACGCTTTTCTTCACGGAGTAACCGTACCACGTCTTCGGAGGCCTCCCGATTATGAATTACCAGTGGCAGGTCTTGTTCTATGGCTAAACGGATGTGCCGCCGGAAAAAGTCCTGTTGCTTTTCATCAAATGTCCGGTCCCAGTAATAATCCAATCCGCTTTCGCCCACTGCTACCACTTTAGGATGGGCACAAAAAGCCACAATGTGTTCAAAATCCCGATCTGTGGCGTCTTTCACATCCGATGGATGAATAGCACTCATTACATACAAACCATCATATTGGTCTGCCAGAACTAAGGCTGCTTCAATGCTCTTGATGTCTATGGCTGGCATGACCACTCGGTGAACACCGGAATCAAATGCCCGCTGGATCATCTCGTCCCGGTCCTGGTCAAATTGTGGGAGGTAGAGATGTGCGTGTGTATCTATAAACATGAACAATTTCTTCTGCTTCTGAACAGGGTTAGGGTTTGTTTTTGAGAACTTGTACTTCTATATAACTGTTATTAAAGACTTTATGTGTGGCGCGTATAAAGTCTTTTTCGTCTGCGAAATAGATGTTGGGAACATATTTTTGCGGGTTTCGGTCGAACAAGGGAAACATTGTACTTTGGACTTGGATCATGATCCGGTGTCCTTTTTTGAAGGTATGCAAGACATCCTGCAAAGGGAATTGGATTTTTGTTTCGGTATTTGCCCGGATAGGTTGTGGTTTGTCGAATCCATTACGATAACGCCCCCGCATGATTTCACTTCGTACCATCATCTGATACCCTGCCATATGGATGTTTTTATGGGGCATATGTGGATGATTTTTAGCATTGGGAGGAAATACATCTATGAGTTTTACCACAAAATCGGCATCAGAACCCGTTGTGGCAATGTTCAGTTGCGCCAATATTTCACCGCCTAAAGTCGTGTCTTCTGTTAGTACCTCTGTTTGGAAGGTCAAAACATCGGGGCGCGTCGAAAAGCAGCGTTGATCGTCCGACATATATTGGTGCATGGTCAGACCCTCGATGGTGGGCACAAGGCATCGAGATGGCACGGGTTTCTGTGGATCGGAGACATAAGCTGCAAAATTTTTAGGCATTTGTGCTTTTGTCTCTAACTTTCCGGTATGATTAAGGTAGAACTTCAGTTTCTCGGCATTGGGGTGGGGCCATTGTTCAAATTTCTCCCATGCGTGCCGCCCTGTATCAAACAGATAAGCGTCCGGAAGCCCTGTTTTTCCATCTCCTGCTTCTTTCAAGAAATGCCGGAAAAAGGGTGCTTCCATATTTTTTTGGTAGAAAACAGCCAAACTGTCGCCAAAATAATGGTCCCCATGCATCGTATGGGCTTCTCCGCCTCCATTCCATTGACCATGCGAGAAGGGGCCCATAACCAATGTGTTGTACGTACCCGGACTGTTCCGCTCAAGGGTTTTATAGACCGTCAATGGCCCATATAAATCTTCGGCATCAAACCAGCCGCCAACTGTCATGGTGGCTGTTTTAGTGTTGCGGAGATATTGTTTTACACCCCGCGCTTGCCAAAATGCGTCGTAATCGGGATGGTTGATGATTTGATTCCAGAATTCGTTGTTTTTGTAAAACCGTGCGGTGGTGTTTTTGAGAGGTCCAAGCGAAAGTTGAAACGCATAATCATCCGGTAGGCCTTCTTGCACCATCGAAGGCAACCACCAATGTTTTTCGGTTGGTCCGCCTGTTGGGATTCCAAACAAGGGATATGTGTAAAAATAGCCTTGAGTTAAGGCGCCATTGTGGTGAAAATCCTCGAAGTAAAAATCGGTTACTGGGGCCTGTGGGCTTGCGGCGACCAAAGCCGGATGGCCAGACAAGATGCCCATTGTGGTATAAAAACCGGGATAAGATGTGCCATACTGCCCCACTTTGCCATTGTTGTGAGGAATGTTTTTAAGTAACCACTCGATGGTGTCGTAGGCGTCGGAAGCCTCGTCGGTTTCGGTTCCTTTTTTGTTAGGGATAAACGGACGGACATTGGTCCAGTCGCCTTCCGACTTGTAGCGCCCTCTCACATCCTGATTCACAAAAATGTACTTTTCTTTAACCATGGTTTCGGAAGGTCCGGGCCTGCTTGAATAGTTGTTTAGGCCATACGGTGCTACTGAGTAACATGTACGCATGAGAACCATGGGATAGGTCTGGTGCTCCGATGCCTCTTTGGGGACATAGACAATGGTAAACAACTTTACGCCATCGCGCATGGGAATATAGTACTCGTATTTTTGGTAGTGCGTTTTTACCCAAGCAGCATTAATCGTTTGCCCTACTACAAATATGGGAGCAACGACAAAAAGTCCGATGAGGAATAGCACACGGAGGTGAAGTCGTGACGGATTCATACGATTGTGTTATCTGGTTATTTTAAAGAATTAGGGTTTAACTTGTTTGGAGGAATCCGATAGTGGTGTACCGCCCGTGCAACTGCATCGACCGATTCTCCTACTTGTTGCTTGGCTATGTTGATTTTAATATGGGCCTGTTCATAAAACGGTTTTCGGACAGCCAATATCTCGGAAATCCGCTTATACAAAACCGTTCGAGAAACCACTTGTCCATTTTCATCCAACAAGAGCGGGCGATGGGTACTATACCGCAGCCGCTCGGTTAGTTCCTCCGCAGATAAGGCAAGATACACCACCAAACCATTCCGAAGCACCCATTTTAGGTTTTCCGGTTGCACAAGCGAGCCACCCCCCAATCCAATTACATGGTGTTTCAAGGTAGCGGTTTTAAACAATGCCTCGGATTCTACACGCCGGAATGCTTTTTCTCCAAACTGGGTAAAGTATGTAGGAATATCCATTCTAATGTGTTTTTCTACCTCTACATCCAGATCCAGAAACATATAGCCCAAGACATTAGACAAAATGGTGCCGATGGTACTCTTTCCGCACCCCATAAATCCGGTTAAGTAAATCCGTTCGGGCATGATTGTTCTTAACTTTAAGGAAATGGTGCAAGGTAGTGCTTTAAGTCGTCTGTATGCAAGCAATACAAAACCGCTCAGCGGTACATTCTGACCGAAACCCTAGACCAGATGACTTTCTGAATTCAATATCTAAAATTTTATGGTGACCTATCGTTTATTAATAGAATATGATGGTGCTTCCTTTGCCGGATGGCAAATTCAGGAGAACCGGATGACCATACAGGAGACCCTCGAAAAAGCACTTTATGTCTTGTTTAAGCAAGAAATTAGGCTGATTGGATCGGGCAGAACAGATGCAGGGGTACATGCCCGTGGACAAGTTGCCCATTTTGTGGCACCACGGTTGATTGAACCATACCGCCTGCAAAAATCCTTGAATGGCCTTGTGCCTGCAACTATTGCCATCCGTGCTGTAGAAGAAGCCCCGACAGGTTTTCATGCCCGATTTGATGCAACAGAGCGCGGGTATAGATATCGGATTTCCACCAAACCGTTTACCTTGGAACGTGGCTTTCGCTGGTTGGTAAGACCTGTTCCAAACATAGACCAGATGAACGAAGCCGCCCGTTTTTTGGTGGGAGAGCATCATTTTGGCTCATTCTGCCTTACCCAATCCGAAACCCAAAACCGGATTTGTTTCGTTACTCGTGCCGAGTGGATTTCGGAAGCCACCGAAGGGTTTTATTGTTTTGAAATTGCTGCCAATCGTTTTTTGCATGGGATGGTGCGTGCGATTGTGGGAACGTTGATGGAAGTAGGGCATGGTAAACGAAACCCAGAATCCCTTAAAACCATTCTTGCTTCACAAGATCGTCGGATGGCTGGATATGCAGCACCAGCATATGGCTTAGTGTTGGAATATGTTCGCTATTAATCTATCATAACTATGTCTCATTTGGTTTACCAACGAATTTACACATTTCTTTTGTTATCGCTTGTAGTTCTGTTTACTGGGTGTGAGCGTGAGTTTGTTGAACCTAAAGCCCCTGGCATTAAAGTGTTTTCGCCACAAAACCCAGATGTGGTGGTGGATGATTTTACTGTTTTTGTTTCCGTAGAGGCGTCTTCGTTTCAAGAGATTAAAAACGTTACGATACGTGGCGATGAGGTCGCTTTTAATCGGGCCAATGGGAGATGGGAAGGCAACGTGAGCCTTAAATCGGGTGTGAACACCATTGTAATTGCCGCAACCGATATAGATGGGTTGGTAGCGCGGGATACCCTCCAAATTCTTCGCTTGTACCCCCGTCTAACCCCCGGCTCAATCACAGTGCCCTATGCCGTTGGCGGACATAGTGCGACCCTCTTGCCAACAGGTCAGTTGCTTATCTCTGGCGGTGCCAAACGCTATAATGATCCGGCAATAAACGAAGCATTTGTGATTGACCCACAAAATGAGTCGCCGCAACTGACCCGTGGCCGCATGGTTGCTGCCCGAACCGGACATGCTTCGGTCGTTTTGCCGGATGGCCGGGCACTCCTCCTGGGCGGAAGTAGGAGGGATAATCCGGTTACCATCAATGACTTGGTAGAAACCGTAGAGGTCTATGATCCCGAATTAGAAGTTTTTTCGACGGTGCCAGTGGGTTTTAGCGATCCCATTCGTCGGACAAACCACGTGGCTTACACCATGCCTGACCCCCAAAAACCAAAAGACTTGCTCATTTACCTTTTTGGTGGACGAGGTGATATTCGCTATGGCACCTCGCCTACCCTGGGTACACGGCAGGATTTACGGGTATTTCGCTTCCGAAACGACTCTTTGTTGTCTGCAGGGCCTACATTCGGATTTATTTTTAAACCGATGGAAGGACCGAGCCTCATCCGGTATCTCACCCTCAATAATCCTTCAGAACAACGTTTTTTGATTACTGGGGCGCGTTTTTCGAGTACCTCAGCACCCTCTTCTGCGAATTTTCGCCTCTACCAGCGAGGCACTTCTCTCACCGAGGTGCCGATGGCCGCTTTTAAATCGTCAAGAATCCGTCATAGCAGTAGCATTTTGCCCAATAATGTCATAGTTTTCATGGGTGGTGTAGTCAATGCACCCAACGACGCACTTCGGAGCATCGAAGCTTATGCACCGCTCTCCCAAAAGATGTATCGCTTTGGTGAAACCGTTTTTTTACCCGAACGGCGTTTTGGTCATACTGCAACTAATTGGACAAATGGACGAATATTGGTTATAGGGGGATTTGACCAAAATGGGAATGCCCTCTCTGCCTCGCACTATTGGACGTTTTAATGCTATGAAAACCAGTTTACAACATATTCTTCGCTTACTCATGATTGCCATTGTTTTGATGTCGGCCTTTTCGCTGTTAGGCGTGGTGGTGGATATTGCCCAAACACTCTTAGGCATTAGCCTGCGCATGCTGGTCTTGCTTTTGGTGGTCTTTATTGTTTTGGGCGTGGTGAATGGCATTTTAAACCGCAAGAAATAAACGGCTTTATGATAAATTGAGAATCCTTCGTCTGTCACTGGCGGAGGATTTTTTTTGTCTTGCTCATTTCCTGTCAAGAGCCAACCTTTATAGCGAACAGCATCGTATCTTGAATGTCAAAAAGTGCTAATATGTCTTTGGATAGCTTGCTCAATACCGAAAAACGTTGGATGAAATATGCCTTGAAAGAAGCAGAACGAGCCGCCCAAGCAGGGGAGGTTCCTGTGGGTGCTGTGGTGGTAAAGGAAGGGATGATCATCGGGCGCGGCCATAACCAAGTGGAACAATTACAAGACCCTACAGCCCATGCCGAAATTCTGGCCATTACTGCTGCCTGTGAAACCCTTGGAACCAAATGGTTGTATGGCTGCACACTCTATGTGACCTTGGAGCCTTGTCCAATGTGTTCTGGTGCTTTGGTGATGGCACGTCTTGCGCGATTGGTTTTTGGCGCTTTCGACGAAAAAGCAGGGTGCTGTGGAACGTTGCACAATTTGGTTCAGGACAAGCGCTTTAACCACCGGATGGAGGTTGTATCGGGCGTAGAGGCAGACCTCTCGGCACAACTACTTAAAACATTTTTCCATCAGCAACGGATGCGGCCTGAAAACGCCCAAAATAATTAATCGGTTATCTAAAATGTACGATATAGTAATCATTGGAGCCGGGCCATTGGGTCTTGCCTGCGGGATTGCCGCCAAGCGCGCCGGGCTTTCGCATCTGATCCTCGAAAAAGGGGCTTTGGTACATTCGTTTGTTGGTTATCCCACCGACTTGGAATTTTTCTCCACGCCAGAATTGTTAGAAATTGGCGGCATCCCCTTTACCACCCGCCATTATAAACCGGTCCGTGCGGAGGCTTTGGAATACTACCGTCATGTGGTACGGGTGGAAGAGCTGAACATCCGATTATACGAGCGGGTCATTGAAATTGGTGGAGAAGTAGGTGGATTTGGCATCCAAACCGAAAAAGGATTATACGAGGCAAAAGATGTGGTCATTGCTACGGGTTTTTTTGATTGCCCAAATCCATTAGAGGTGCCGGGAAGCGGTCTTCCTAAAGTTATTCACTACTACAAAGAGCCTTTTGCCTATGCCCAACAAAAAGTAGTGGTAATTGGTGCCAAAAACTCTGCTGCAAAGGCGGCACTAGACCTTTACCGACATGGTGCGGAAGTAACATTGGTGATTCGAGGAGCGGAAGTTTCGGATAAGGTGAAATATTGGATTAAGCCGGATTTGGAGAATAGGATTCAAGATGGATCCATCAAAGCCTATTATTATTCGACCATACAGGAAATTGCCGAACAGCATATCGTAGTAAATACACCCAATGGATTGACCCGAATGGAGAACGATTGGGTTTTTGCCATGACAGGCTATCGGCCAGACTTCGAGATGCTACGTCATTTTGGATTGGCGTTCGAGTCGGACGTTTGGCAGACGCCGATCCACAACCGCGAAACCATGGAGAGCAACCGCGCTGGTGTTTATCTGGCGGGTGTGGTGTGTGGCGGATTGCGCACCAATGTCTGGTTTATTGAAAATAGCCGCATTCATGCCGATATGATTGTGGCAGATATTCTTAAAAAGCGCGTCCTGGCTTAGGGGGCTTGTAAGACTTGTTGGGCCATTCCGTTGCTAGGGTCAATCGTCAAAGTACGTTTTGCCATCGCAACAGCATCTGCTTTACGTCCTATCTGGTAATAAACAGCAGCCAAGGTTCCCATGGTTGCTGCATTATTTGGAACCAATTGTGCCGATTGTTCCAAAAGCGGTTTGGCTTCTGCGAAGCGGTTGGTTTGGATATAAAGCGAGGCCAAATTATTTAGCATGGCCGCATTATTTGGATTCAGGCGCGTAGTACGCCGGAACATTTGTTCGGCTTCTTTTAGGGCGCCTCTCTTCGCAAACAAAACTCCCAGATTCCCCAAGCCATTGAGGTGATCCGGATTGAGTCGTACCGCCTGCAACAGGTATTTTTCGGCCTCTGCGGCATTATTTTGTTTAAAGAAAAGCGTTCCAAGGTTATAGTTGGCTTCGGTTTGCCACGGGTCTTCTACAACGGCGGCCTTGTATGCCTCAATTGCTTCGTTTAGTCTTCCTTGGGTTTCCAGCAAACGTCCCAAATTGGTGCGGATATTGGCTGCGGCAGGTTGTATTTCCAACGCCTTACGGTATAGTTTTTCGGCCTCATTGGCCGGTCTTCCAGCGGCCTCGTAGGCTTGTGCCAGTCCATTCAGCCGTTCCGGAATGCCACTGTTCTGGGCGTTGGCCTTTTCCATCCACGAAATGGCCTCATCGAATGCGCCCTGAAGAAAAAGTGCATAACCCAGCGAGAACATGGCTTCACCCATCTTGGGGAAGTTTGGCAGGCGCTCCCTGAGCAAGTCAATGCCTTTCTGTAACAAATCTTCTCGGTCCATCCGACGGCCATAAACCATATACGCCATGCCCGCATAAATGTCGGCTTCGGGAGACTTGTCTGGAAAGTGAGGCTTTAGTTCAATCGGGCCAGTCTTTACCGACTCCTCGTACCGCACTTTGCCTGAACGAACCACACGCACCAAATGATCTGTGAATGAAGAGTGCGGCGCATCGGCAGTTTGCGTCTTTGGCATATGACACGAGATACAATTTGAGGTGGTCTGATGGTTTGTTTTTTCATTCACAGCCACTTTTGCGGGTAAGGCTGCTGCAGGGTGGCACGAAAGGCATTGCTTATTAAAATAATCGGTCCCTTTTTTCCTAAAACCCTCGTGTGGATCGTGGCAAGTGGTACAATCCATTGGCTTCTTGGTGGATATAGCGCCTATAAAGCAAGCACTTTCTTTCATCCGATCGGCATGAGATACCACCGAAATTTGGCCATTTGCATCTGCATTGGCCACTTTAAATACCGAAACATGGGTGGATAATACCATCGAAGGGCGGAAATCAAAGGCTTTTACGCCTTCGCGCAAGAGCGAAACGGGGCCATGTAAATGGCATTGCTGACAGACATCTAATCGGCGGTCTAAAGAAAGGTGTTTGGGATTTACAATGGTATAATCGGTCCCTTTAATATCCGGATCTGCCGTCCGTTCTTCAACGTGCAGCGAACCGGGCCCATGGCAGCGCTCACAACTGATTCCCTGTGGCATTTTTGTGTATTTCCCTTCAACAAAAGGTACGCTTTCCGGATACGAATTATGGCAGGCCATGCAACGATCGGGTATCTCGCGGCTGAAACGAGCGTTTTTTTCTTGGTATCCGGGGCTGAAAGACCATTTTTTTTCTTGGGTGTACCATGTGAGCGGAAGTTCATAATGTCGGCCATTCTCTACGGTAATATAGGTGCGTGCTGCTGTACCGCTTCCCACCACATAGTTCATCTCACGTATAAGAGAAGTAGTCTTTTCTCCATTTTCCATACGGTATTCTTCCTGAAAAAACTTTCCACCTTCACGGAACGGGCGGTAATAATAACCAGTGGCCTCGTGGAAAATGGGGGCAGTACCAAAGTTTTCGACCGTATTCGCATCCGTCAAGGCATAAAACGAGTTAGCCATCCCGTGCGACTCGTAGCGGGCCACCAAGTCTTCGTGGCAAGTGGCACAGGATTCGTCACCAACAAAGGATGCGCCAAGGTTTTTAAAGGGATTAGGGGCCGACGAAAGGTCAGCGTCATCCGATCCTGTCTGACAGGCTGCGACGAAAAAAAACATCCCCAACACCAAGAAGGGGAGCAGTACCCAAGAAATGTGAGTGGTAAAACGATTCATAGTGCGCAATTGAATGATCCAATAATTTAGGATTTTCGGATGCGTCATACAAATTTTTATGACCGATGCCATAATTTCTAAAGCCCGATCTTGTTGCCGTGTTCAACTCGTTCACCAAATAGGGCTTGCTGATAATAAATCGCATCGTCATTAATAATCTTATCGTTATTTTAAGCTGTTATATAACGGTTCCGGTATTGCCGAAGGCAGGGCGATTCAGCACTACTGTTGATTTGAAAAACTAATGTTCGGTTTAGTACAATAGTTTCACAGAAGTACGTCATCCCCGCTTTTGGCAATACCTTGTTATGGGCAGTTTTTTGCCCGTTAACTTTGTTCTGTATAATTTTTGAAGTTATTTAAAATCGCTTGCCAACCTTGTTGTTGCATTTCAACTGGATTTTGCGTTTCGGGGTCAAAAGTTACATTAACTGTGGTCTGCCCGTTTTGCTCTTTGAACACGACTGAAGCTTGTCGCCCACCAAATTCATAGGCAAAACTTTCACCATTGTGTATTTCTGTATAAACGGCTTCAAAGTCAAAGCCAAAACTTCCGTCTTTGGCTTCCATTCTTGCTTTGTAAACACCTCCAACTTTCATATCATTCGTAGCAGTCGGACAATGCCAGCTTGGGTCGGCAAAATTCCAATTTACAATGTGTTTCGGGTTTGTGTAACAGTCCCAAACTTTCTTTGCGTATGCATTTATGGTTGTCGTTACCGTTATTTTATTGTCCATAATTAAGTTATTTAAGTTCCGATAGAATCAGTTTTTTCATTTTAAAAGTGTTCGTCAATGCTTTTTCTTTTACTGCAGGGTCTTCACTATTAATAAGTTCAACATATTCAACAGGAACTACTTGCCACGATAAACCATACTTGTCTTTGCACCAACCACAAACACCTTCTTCGCCTCCATTAGTTGTCAAAGCCTTCCAAAAATAATCGGTTTCGGCTTGGTCTTCGGTATTGATTACGAAAGAAACAGCTTCATTAAATGTAAATAATGGTCCTGCTGCAAGAATGGAAAATTCTACTCCTGCAATTTCCATTATTGCGGTGTCAAATTCTTGTCCTCCAAATTCAGGCGGATTTTTAAATTTCTGATAGTCTTTCAATTTACCGTCTTTGAAAATAGATAGGTAATAATCTGCTACTGCTTTTGCGTCTTTTTCAACCCAAAGGCAAGGTGTAATTTTTTGTTGAACTTTCATATCAATTATTTTTTACTGTTTGTTTTGTTTGTGTAGTGTCTCGGTAAAATTGCCACTAACTCATGAATACAAAAAGTACGACAAATTTATTATTCTTTTTGAAGATTCAGCCTATCAAATGGACCACTCCCGCCTACAGCTTTGGGGAATGGCCTAAATTAAATAAAAATAAGTAAATAAAAAAAGATTGCGGTTGTATCTAAAGGAGTTTTAGGTTGAATCAACAACTACCAAGATGCAGCAATCCTTCTCCGACAAAATACGTCAATTCGTTTTTGGCATCAAGTTCCCGCTTCGCTTTCCGGCATTAAAGACCTTTTCCGATATGTTGAGCGCCAAGACGCCTTAGCCAAATTCCGGTTGTAGTTGATGCATGGTCTTTCTCCGAAAAAGGCGAATATGTGGATAGATCAAATGCCGGTAGGCAAGACAAAAGTGCTTCCGAAAGTCCGGTTTAGGAAACGTTGGGGGATTGAAGCGTTTTTCCAAAGCATCAAAAAGCGTGATATGGACGTAGCATCGTCTCGACTTAGCTTGGATTGGTTTTGTACCCTGCTCGACGTTGTTTTTGTTGCGGCAGCGCTACTGATGCACGTTGGGCACTGGCTACACCCCCATCATAAGGCCATTCGTTTGAAACCCCATAAAGACCGGAACGACAAAATCATCAATACCTCCAAACGAAAAAGTTTTCTCCGGCATGGTTTCGATATGCTCCAGTCCGCTGTCCAAAGACCAAAAGCAAACAAACTCCCACAATAATGGATGATGGAAACCTTCTTCAAGAACGATCCAAAATGGCTTATACACTTGTTTTTTATTCGCTTATAAAAGTGTAGGGGGAGTGGCCTTAGATATACTCATGTAAGTAATCTGACACTTGAAAAAATAAAAAGCCTATTTGATAGGCTGAATCTTAAAAAAGTACGACGAAACTTTCATATATTGACCAGTCATGCCTCATCCTAAAAGACGACACGACCGACAATAAACAAACAGAAAAGCGAACGAAAAATGCCAACACTTCGAAAAATTAAAAGAGCTGTTTCCCTTTCCACCAGCCGACACAAAACAGCACATTTAATTTTGGCCCCAACGCACCCAAGCCCACTCACCACCCGAGACAAATAGTTGACTGCACAGAATGGTTTCTAAATTATTGTTCGTACATTTGCGAACAATAAAACGATAAAAGATGCCAAAAATTATTAAAAACGAGTATTTTACCAAATAGCAAGAACAGACCGCAAGATTTGCAAAAGCACTAGGACACCCTGTTCGCATTGCAATTTTGGAATTACTCAATTCTCAGGCATGTTGTTTTCACGGAGATATGGCTGAAGAACTTCCAATCGCCAAATCCACACTTTCTCAACATTTAAAGGAATTAAAAGACGGAGTATTGATTTAGGGTGATATTACACCACCTACAACGAAATACTGCATCAATAGAGAAAATTTAAAACTTGCTAAATCGTTGCCGAACAAGGTTTTTGAATAATTTTTTCAAAATAGTGTTCGTAATATTGCGAACTACGAATTAATATTCGTAAGTTTGCGAACTGAATAAATAAAAAACCAAAAATATGACACAGATAAAAGTATTAGGACCAGGTTGCCCAAAGTGCAAAACCACCTACAGCAATGTGCTTGAAGCACTCAAACATACCAGCATTTAAGCCAATGTAGAAAAGGTAGAAGACATAGAAGAAATGATGAAGTACAATGTGCTCACCACGCCAGTATTGATGATTGATGACCAAATCAAAATCAAAGGCAGGGTTGCACAAGTGAACGAAATTATTGAACTCTTGAAGAAATAAACCAATGGAAAATCAAAATTTAGTAAAAGAAATTTGCCCAACGACTACTCAAGAATGGGTGAAAAGCGGAGCGTTATTGGTTGATGTCCGTGAAAAAGATGAAGTAAGAGAATTGGCTTATGATGTGCCTAATATTATTAATATTCCGCTAAGTGAATTTGAAGAACGCTTTAATGAAATCCCCAAGGATAAAGATGTGGTAATGGTTTGCAAAGGTGGTGGCAGAAGTTTAAGAGCGGCAGGTTTTTTAGTAAATCACGGTTATGATAAAGTTGTGAATATGCAACACGGTATTGCTCGTTGGGTGCAAAAGGACTTTCCGATTAAAGGGAATACATCTATAGTTTCAGGCAGTGATTCTTGTTGTTCAACTTCGGGTTGTTGCTAAAAGTTAATTATGTTTGATTGGATACAACATTTCGCTGACTGGCTCATTTACTCCGTTTTTGGTTTAGGTACAGAAACCCGTTTGGGAACGTCACTTAATTTCTTTGTGTACGACTCATTGAAAATTCTCATTCTGTTGTTTTTGATTGTGTTTTTAATGGGCATTGTGAATGCTTATTTACCCATTGAAAAACTCAAGAATTTTCTAAATAGAAAAAAATTGTATGGCTTAGAATATTTGTTTGCTTCCATATTTGGAGCCATAACACCTTTTTGCTCTTGTTCTTCCGTACCCTTATTCATCGGTTTTGTACAAAGTGGTATCCCTTTAGGAGTAACTTTTGCTTTTCTGATTACTTCGCCTTTGGTGAATGAAGTAGCCATTGCAATGTTTATTGGAATGTTTGGGATAAAAGCAACCATCATTTACGCAGCATCAGGTATTTTATTGGGTACGTTTGGCGGTTGGTTTTTGGGCAAACTCGACCTTGTACCTTTGCTTTCTGATTGGGTTAAGAAAATTTTGGAAAACAAAATGCAACAAGGCGAATATGAAGAAGAAAAATTGACTTTTCGCCAACGATTACCTGAAATTACTCGTGGTGCTTGGGATATCGTAAAAGGTGTTGTTTTGTATGTGATAATCGGTATTGGTATTGGAGCGGCAATGCACGGTTATGTTCCCGAAAACTTTTTTGGGCAATATTTAGGTGGTGGACAATGGTGGACAGTTCCGCTTGCCGTAATTGTTGCAGTGCCTATGTATGCCAATGCCGCAGGAATTGTCCCTGTGATTCAAGTTTTTGTTACTAAAGGTGTCCCACTTGGAACTGGAATTGCTTTTATGATGGCAACCGTTGGATTGTCAATACCAGAAGCCACACTACTTAAAAAAGTAATGACAATGAAATTGATAGCAATCTACTTTGGGGTGGTTACATTATTCATCATCCTTTCAGGATTCTTATTTAACATCTTATTATGAAAAACAAAACGGAAATATTGCTTGAACTTTGGATAGAATCCCGAACATGATTTACCAATCAGTTAGATAATTTATCCGAAATAGATTTACAAAAGAAACTTGGCACTTCGCCCAATTTGGTTGGTTTTTTAACTCGCCACATTGGTGATGTAGTGTTGCTTTTTGCCAAAAATGTATTTGGCGACAGTTCAATAAAAGTAACGGCAAAAACAGTCATCTAAAAACGAGATACAGGCGAATGGACAGATTTGGAAGGCTTAAAAAACTATGTAGCTGAATCTTTTGAAAAACTGAAATCAATAGTGGAGAAGCAATCAGACGAAGATTGGGAAAGCTCCATCACTACAAAACAATTTGGAACAAAAACCAAAGCAGAAGCCTTTGGCAGAATTGTTTCACATACGGCTTACCACGCAGGTCAATTGGCAATTATTAATAAATACGAAACCATTTAAAATTTAAATACAATGAAATCAAATAAGTTTATTCTATCATTTGCAACACTAGTGATGTTGCTTTTTACCACTTGTAACAGCGAAGCACAAAACACCAAGTAATCTTCTATTGCGAAATCTGACGCTAAAATTGAAGTCATTCAATTTCACTCTGAACATCGTTGTATGACTTGCAACAAGATAATTTTTTTTGTGAATAAGAAAAAGAGAGGGTGCACTCAAATTTACAATACACATGCAACCTATAGGTTTCCAAATTAATATTGAAAGTATGGATGGCTGCTTGTGGAAACTTATGATATACACCTATTTTTTTAACGACTAAAATGAAATTAGTTGAAGAGCTTCAATTATTCTTTTGAATTCTTCACAGACTTCGGAAGGAGCCCTAATAGTTGTTATAGTAACTGTTCCATAAGGCAATTGTTCCTTAATTGTAATCTTACAAGGAGCCAAGGCGGAACACGTAATACTGCTCAAAGTAACCACCTTTGAATTAAGGGATATATTCATGGGTGCATTTTCTATGCCATAGGAAATAGCATAATTATATTTAGCAGTATTTGGAAGTGGTTTGGCATTAATACTTGAATAAGTTGTTAACATTAATACTGCATTTTCTTAAGTTTCGCGCTTTTTCTTAATCAACCCATCCAATTATGACTTGCTAAAGTAAACACTCTAACAAACATTCAATTAGACAAAACAATAGATAAAACAATAGATAAAAGTCTGCTTCTATGCAGTTTATTTGGATTGCAACCTAAGTTGGACCGGCCCAACCCCATACTTGCGTTTGATCGCCTTTCCAAAGGCATCTTGGTTTTGGAAGCCAAGTGCTAAGGCAATCTCACCAATGCTACAAGACGTTTCGCACAGCAAGAATGCCCCAACAGCCATTGTATGTTCTGAACAGAATTCTTTTGGTTTCATCCCAACCCATTTTGCGAATAAGCGGGAAAAGTTTTGGTCTTGGAAACCACATTCGGCCTTGGCTTCACTGATTCGGTATCCATTAAAAAGATTTCGTAATAATAGGAGGTAGAATTCTTTAATCTTGGCTGGGCATTCAATCGGGAGAATTTGTTGTAAAAGAAGAGCAAGATATCCTTCAATAACAGCATGTAAAAGTTCTTCTTCTTCAAGAATGCTAAGCTTAGATTTGTTTAAGCCTTCTTTTATTGTCAAGTTGAGGCTTGAGGCTTGAGGCTTGAGGCTTGAGGCTTGAGGCTTGAGGCTTGTCATTCTTCATTGATCTATGTCTTTGTAAATATATGTTTTACGGGCAAGGGCAAGTACTATTCTACAATATATGTAGTATGCACTATCTTAAAGAGAGGATAGTGTTTTTACCGTTCACTTTTTTATATCAAACACTTATCTTGTTTTATTCACTTTCTGTTATATAATACATTTAATACCTATATTTACCCATATTAAATAAAGACAATTATTAAATATTCATAAATTAGAGTTTGGTTTTATACTTATCTATAGAGTACCCGCTTTAGGTAAAATAAAACTGAACGGGTAAATCCAGGGTTGTTTTATTGCTTATCAGAGCCTTGTAACACTTCCGATTCATGGAAAAAAGTGCCTGTTTGCTTATGTTGGGCTAAATTTTTTAGGGCTTGTGCCACTTTTTTAGCCTCAATTGCGCGATACCGTCGTAGCGGTCCCACCATGATCCAACTTGTCCAGTAGGCGAAGTGTGTTGCAAAGGCTTCTCCGGGACGGTGCTCTGCACGGTTTCCGAGTAGCAAAGAAGGGCGTAATATGTGCAGTATAGGATAGCCTATTTTTGATAATTTTTGCTCTACTTCTCCTTTCATGCGATTGTAAAAGATACGCGATTTTGGATCTGCCCCCGTTGAAGTAACAATCAGGAATTGCCGTGCGCCGTGTGCCAAGGCTTGTTGTGCCAATTGGACGGGGTAGTCCACTTCCACGCGGTATTGCGCCGCTTGCGTGCCTGCCGCCTTGATGGTGGTTCCAATACAACAAAACACCTCGTCTGTGGGCGTTTGAAAGTCCAATTGCTCAAAGTTTATGATTTGCTCCTTTAATTTGGGGTGGATTTGGCCGGAAGGTTTCCGCACCAATAAAATCACACGACTATACTGATCGTCAGCCAGCAACAAATCCACCAAGTGGCGGCCAACTAAGCCCGTTCCGCCCATGACAACAGCTGTTTTCATATAAAAATGATTTTTAGTTTTTCTTTAAGGCTACAAAACTCCATAAAGAATATTTTTCGACATCAATATTTTTACAATGACGTATAAGTATTATCGTATTATTTTTTCTTTTTATAAGATGTCTTTGATGTAAAGTGAGCGGCATCTTTTGTGTTTTTTTTGATTAGAGTTTCCATCAAAAACCTTAAGTATTTATGTCTGGATGTGTATATACTTCGCAAGATGTCATGCACATAATTAATAAAATATGCACGCCTGATAGTTCCATAAAATTACACCTTAATTGGCATTTGCAATTAACTCAAACACAGGTACATTTACCCAAAATTGCTCTCCATTTTCCCGTTCCATCCGATATGCCCCCTCCATTTTACCTTTAAGGGTTTCGAGGATGCAGAAACTATTGTAGGCATGGGTTTCTCCGGGTTCGATAACGGGTTGTTGTCCTACCACGCCTTCGCCCTCCACGAAATCTATCCGGTTATTGCCGTGATCTATCCGCCATTTCCGGCTGAGCAGTTGAACGGTGGCCGTGCTATGATTCGTCACCTCGATAAAGTAAGCAAATACAAATCGGCGGCTAAAGAAGTCGGATCGGCCATCCAGATAGAGGGGACGTACCGTGACCGTTATGGCTTGGGTTGTTTCGGCGTACTTGATCATGGGTTCAAAATATTGGATCTATGAGACATTTTAAGGACAAATACTTGGTGACACAGCAAAAGCCGCCGCCGAAGTGGGTTAAAGAACCGCTCTTCTTGGAATTATCCCCAAAGATTTTATTAGAATATATAACGGACCTTGAAAAAAAATAACAGTTCCGTACTTTAATCTTTTACAAAACCATTATGGAGGATGTTGTACGTCCCACAGGGTCCTCCGAATCCATCATCGTAGTTGTCTTGTATGGAAGTAGCAATACAGAAACCCGTAACATCGCTCGACGAAGTAACCATTCTTTTTGCCGGAGATTCTGGCGACGGGATGCAACTCACGGGCACGCAATTTACCCTCGCCACAGCGCTTGCGCTCAATGATTTGGCCACTCTTCCGGATTTTCCCGCCGAAATTCGCGCACCACAAGGGACTACCTACGGGGTCTCGGCCTTCCAGATCCATTTTGGCTCTAAAGACATCCATACCCCTGGAGACGAGGTAAATCTTTTGGTAGCCATGAACCCCGCTGCATTAAAAGTAAACCTGCATCGGGTTCGTAAGGGCGGCACGTTGCTGGTAAACAGCAATGCTTTTGGTAAACGGGATTTAGACTTGGCGAAATATACTGAAAATCCACTTGAAAACAGTTCATTGGATGGATTTCAGGTGATTAAAGTTCCTTTCACCACCTTGACGTATGAAGCCCTTAAGCCCTATGGACTGGACAAGAAGACGATGGATCGAACCAAAAACATGTTTGCTTTAGGGTTATGTTTATGGATGTATTCACGTCCGATCGAACCGATTCAAAAACTGATTGCCCAGAAGTTTTCGAAAAAGCCTCAGATTGTTGAAATTAACACAACCGTTTTACAAAAAGGTTGGAATTATGGCGAGACCACCGAGGCCATTGCCGTTCGATATATCGTCAAGCCTTCCACGCAACTTCCCAAAGGGACTTATCGCTCCATTCACGGCAATGAAGCCATTGCCCTTGGTCTTGCGGCTGTTGCAGACTGTGGCGATCTTGACGTGCTCTATGCCTCATACCCAATCACGCCGGCCTCCGACATTCTGCACCAAGTTTCTGGTTTGAAGCATTTTGGCATCAAGACCATACAGGCGGAAGATGAAATTGCGGCGGTGGGGGCTGCAATCGGTGCCAGTTTTGGTGGGGTACTGGGTGTAACAGGTACTTCGGGTCCAGGGTTGGCCCTCAAAATGGAGGCCATTGGGTTGGCCGTTATGACCGAGTTACCACTTGTGGTGATCAATGTTCAGCGGGGCGGCCCCTCTACGGGTTTGCCCACGAAAACGGAACAGGCAGATTTATTGCAGGCGATGTATGGCCGGAATGGAGAAGCCCCCGTTTGTGTTTTGGCTGCTTCTACGCCCGGCGACTGTTTTTATATGACTTACGAAGCCTGTCGGATTGCCTCTAAATACATGACGCCCGTGATTTTGCTCACCGATGGCTATCTGGCGAATGGGGCAGAACCGTGGTTAATTCCCCAAGTAGAAACCCTTCGTCCGTTTGCGTCTCCTTTTGCCACTACGCCCAACGCCACGGTGAACGACCAATCGGTCTTTCATCCTTACGTCCGAGACCCTGAAACCCTTGCCCGTCCTTGGGCCAAGCCCGGAACGCCCGGATTAGAGCACCGCATTGGCGGTATCGAAAAGGCAGACGGTGTGGGGAACGTAAGTTATGATCCCGACAACCACCACTTTATGGTAAAAAGGCGGGCCGAAAAGGTGCAGCGCATCCAACAGGAAATTCCGACTACCGAAATTTTTGGAGACGCCACCGGCGAACTCTTGGTTGTGGGTTGGGGCGGAACCCGTGGTGCCATCGAAGCAGCGGTGAGCAACTTGCGCGAAAAAGGGCTTCGTGTTTCGGCGATTCACTTGCGGCACTTAAACCCTTTACCCCCCGACCTATCCGACATTTTTAAGGGTTTCCGCCAGTATTTGGTGCCGGAGTTGAACAACGGGCAGTTGGTACGGATTTTACGGGATCAGTATCTCCTGAATTTTATACCATACGACAAAATTCAAGG
This sequence comes from Bacteroidetes Order II. bacterium, assembly GCA_016788705.1. Lineage (NCBI taxonomy): Bacteria > Pseudomonadati > Bacteroidota > unclassified Bacteroidota Order II. > Bacteroidota Order II. bacterium. Next base: position 47,796 of record JAEUSQ010000015.1, on the reverse strand, counting down.
CCAGCCCTTTAAATCCTCCGAAATTGAAGGAAAAATTTTAGAAATGGTGTCCTCATGAGTCCTTCTATTCGCAATATTGCCCACCAAGCCGGCATTGCATTGCTCATCATAGGCGTGCTTGCAGTCATTATGTGGCCGCAGCACTATGGCATGGGCTTGGTAATTTGGGGCATGGGCGTAGTGGCCATGTTATTGGGCCATAAAACCTGGGGCAGCAAGACAACACTGATCGCCCTTTCCATAGCGGTTTATTTTGCGTATCAGGTTATCTTTTTTGTTAACAACAAAACAGAGCCAGAAACGTTTCTCCTGCCGCAAGACTTTAAGGGCGAAGTGCGTGTGTTGTATAGCCAATTTCGGGGTAAGCCAGAACAAAAAGAAGAAAAACGCATTATTCATCGGATAGATAGCACGGGTGTTTTGTTTTCTCAATTTAAATTCGTTCCGGGATTTGTGGATTGGCAGTTTTATTATGAAGGCAAAGACGGAAACAGAACCCCCATCTATTATAAGGCGTCCAAAGACGAACGCCTGCCGGAAGGCGCGGTTGGCATCCATGACTTAGATGCCGAGGTGTTCCATAAAGAACCCTCGATGCACTTTTTTGTTGGAACCGAAGCCGATTTCAAAAACCGCTCGCCCAAATTGCGTGCCCGCTTAGATTCTTTGGTTCTTTTACAGTTAAACGCAATAACCCGACGATAAAGTCTTTATAAACAAGTACCTATGCAAAAAAATGGTAACATGCCCACCCTTTCGGAAAAACCCGCTGTGGGTCGAATGTTCGGTGGCGATGGGGCAAATGCGGAGGCCAAACTAACCGCCAGCAGTTTTAAGACGGATCAGGATATTCGGTGGTGCCCAGGCTGTGGTGACTACTCTATCTTGGCACAAACCCAGCGCATCATGCCAGACCTTGGCATACCGCGTGAAAAAACAGTCTTTTTGTCGGGAATTGGTTGCTCCAGTCGGTTTCCGTATTACATGAACACCTATGGCTTCCATTCCATACACGGACGTGCGCCCGCCTTTGCAACAGGCCTTAAAACAGCACGGCCAGAGTTGGATGTCTGGCTGATTACCGGCGATGGCGACGCCCTCTCTATCGGTGGCAACCACCTTATTCACCTTTTGCGCCGCAACCTTAATATTCAGGTTTTGCTTTTTAATAACCAGATTTATGGACTCACCAAAGGCCAATACAGCCCGACCTCCGAACAAGGAAAGGTAACCAAATCCACGCCATATGGCTCCTTAGACCATCCGTTTAACCCTTCGGCGGTAGCGCTTGGCGCCGACGGCACCTTTGTGGCCCGTTCGCTAGACCGAGACCCTAAGCACATGCAGGCGATGTTGAAGCGCGCCCATGCCCATACGGGTACTTCATTGGTTGAGGTTTATCAAAATTGTAATATTTTTAATGACGGAGCTTTTTTCGAGTTTACCGAATCTGCCTCTAAGCCTTTCCGGTCGCTCTTTGTGGAACACGGCAAACCCCTGCTGTTCGATAATGGCAAAAAGGGGATCCGTTTAGAAGGCTTAAAACCCAAGGTGGTCTCTTTGGAAGAAGGGGGGGTTTCTGCAGACGACTGTATTGTTTATGATGAAACCAGCCGTGAACTGGCCACGATGATCACACGGATGTTCGACGCAACCATGCCCCGGCCTTTTGGGGTATTTTATGTGGAGAACCGTCCTACCTATGACCAGCAGGTGGCGGAACAAATGGAAGAAGTCCTTCAAAAGCGTGGAAAAGGCCGTTTGGCTTCCTTGCTCAACAGCGGGGATACGTGGGAAGTCCAATAAGCCGCGCCTTGATGCAACACTTAAAGAGGCGGCCTTCATCGGGACCGCCTCTTTTGATCTTATCAAGAACAAAACGCTTCTATAACGTGGTGTTTTTATGTTCGTAACATCTTGTTAATCCAATACGTACCTGTGGCATCCTATTTTGCCCAATCTTCTATAAATGCCAACCCCAAACCGATGAATTCCCCCTCGCTTCCCTTATCTGGTACCACCCGAAACGACGCAGGTTTCTCGTATCAAGTCGCCAATATCGTATCGTACACCTTGAATCCACTCACGTTATCGCCGATAGGCGCGGCGTTATGGTCCCTACATTTCGGCGGACCCAAGAGCCAGGTTTGGGCGGTAACCGGAATTACGACGTTCTTTTTTTGTGTGATTCCCCTGCTATATCTGATCTGGATGGTTAAAACCGGGCGAACATCCTCGGTTGAAGTTCGGGAGCGCGAAGCGCGAAATACGCCGATGATCTTCGGCATGTTCGGTGCTGTCTTAGGCGGTTGGGCCTTGATCCAATTCACTAATTTACATCCGGCATTTGCTGTTGCATTGGTAGCGATGCAAGTGGCCAATACCCTCTTGATGCTCACCATCACCCAATGGTGGAAAATTTCCCTCCACATGACCGGAATGTCGGGTTTTGTGGCTTCACAGTTCTACATTACCCAACAAATTTGGGGACTTCCCACACTCGATATTGTCACGCCCCTATGGGTTTGGCCGCTTTTCCTGACGATCCCCCTTCTTATGTGGTCGCGCGTACGAGTGGGTGCGCATACCCCAATGCAGGTAGTGGCTGGTGCCGGATTATCCTTTCCGACCACTTATGCGGTTCTTCATCTCGTATTTGGCTGGATGTATAACCTTGTTTTTTAAAGATTAGGACATTGGATATTGCCCCTATAAACCCCACTGCTAACCGTCTTGCTACCATTGATGTGGGAACCAATACCGTTTTGTTACTGGTAGCCGATGTCTGGCCCGATGGTCGGGTAACAACGGTTTATGAAGAACAGCGTTTTGCCCGTTTGGGCGAAGGCGTAGATGCAAGTCGCACCCTATTGCCAGTAGCCATGAAGCGCGTTCGTGACGCATTACTGGCCTATAAATCCATTGGAGATGTACTTGGGGTGCAGGCTATTCGCGTAGGCGGCACTTCTGCCTGTCGCGACGCCGTTAATCAGGCGGTACTTCGGGACTATCTTCTTAAAGAAACGGGCCTATACATAGAAGTACTAACGGGAGATGAGGAGGCCATACTGGCCTTTCAAGGCGCTACCTCGTTTACCGATCAAGTGGCAGGGGCAGTATTGGTAATGGATATTGGCGGGGGCTCTACCGAATTGGTTTTGGGAGATGCCACTTCCGGCGAACTTCACTTTCGCCATAGCTTCGATGTAGGTTCGGTACGGATGCGAGAACGTTGTTTCCACCAGATTCCGCCCTCGAGCAAAGAACTCGAAACCGCAGACCAGTGGCTTTCGGCCTGCTGGCACACGCTCCCTTTCTCGGTTAATGCTGAACAGCCCACGTTTATACTGGCCAGTGGTGCAGGCATGGCCCTCGGCTTGATGGAAGCGGGGGCATTGGCTTTTGATCGGAAATACATGACCCGCAAGATTTTAGGCCACCAAGTGGTTTCTGCGTGGTTTGAACGCCTCTTACACACCGCGCCCGAATCGCTCCTTGCCCTTAACCCCGCCGTGATGCATGGACGATCGGATGTCTTTGTGGCCAGTATTCAAATTTTACACCACTTTATGCAGTATTTCGGCCTACCTGAAGTGTATATTTCCGGTGGAGAGTGGCGGCACGGCTGGCTACGCAAGTGGGGACAATCGCTATTCTCGGAACCGGAGCGCCCAAGTACCGTTTAAAAAACTCCAGTTGACTTGCTGCCTCATCAGGTGCATGTAAGCAACGGGATGATGATGATCCAACGGAAAAGGGGGCAAGCGGTCGGGCTTTTCCCTTTTTTCGCTTCTATTTATCACCTAAGCGCTATCATGAATCATCACCACTACCATTGGGTACAAGCCCCCCAACCCGCAACAGCACATACCTTGGTCCTCTTACATGGAACAGGTGGTGACGAAACCCAATTACTCCCATACGGCGCCACTTTTGGCGCTACGGTAAATTTGTTGGGGGTTAGGGGGAACGTCCTTGAGGCTGGAATGCCGCGATATTTTGAACGCATCGCCACAGGCATTCTTAACGAACAGGATTTGACCGATCGGGCAATCGCCCTCCAAACTTTTTTGTATGTTTTAGCGGAAGAAAAAGGTTTTGATCCCCAAAAAATGGTTGCCATGGGATACTCTAACGGTGCCAATATTGCGGGCGGTATGCTCCAACTCTTTCCCGACTTTTGGGCAGGTGTTATTCAATTGCGTCCCATGATCCCATTGGTCAATCAATTGGATTTCCACACCTCGCGACAAACGCCTATATTGGTTTTATCCGGCAAACTGGACCCATTAGAACCACCAGGCGAAACCGAGACTTGGACCCATCGCTTGCACAAAAATGGCTTTAAGGCCGAGCACCACACCCTTCATGCCGGTCATAATATCACGGCATACGACTTAGACTTGGCACTTGATTGGTTTAAACGATATTTTGATACGGTATGAAACCCTTTTTTACTCCCCTGTCCTATTTCTGGCGGCCTGCTCCTAACCCCCAACAGCACAAGACCCTATTGCTTTTGCACCGTACTGGCGGTGACGAGACCGAATTGATCGAGGCCGCTACTGCATTTGAGGCCGAATTTAATTTATTAGGACTGCGTGGACATGTTTCGGAAAATGGGCGACTGCGCTACTTTGCCCGACTCCGCGTGGGCGTTTTCGACGAAGAAGACCTTGCCTTCCGTACCGATGAACTCCGACAAACCGTTCTGGATTTATCCGCCACGCTGGGCTTTGACCTCTCCCAACTGATTGCCGTTGGACGTTCTAATGGTGCCAATGTAGCTGGCGCTTTGCTTCAACGTCATCCCGGATTTCTGGCTGGCGCCATCATGCTAAGACCCTCCGTACCATTTCCGGCCATCACCACATTCCCCCCGCCACGCCCCACACCTGTTTTGGTTTCCTCTGGCTTTTCGGATGCACAAGAACCACCCGGCGAGGCACACCGCTGGGCCAATTTGCTCAGGGATAATGGATTTGCCATAACCCATGCCCGACTCGATGCCGGACATGCTGTCACTCCGTTGGATTGGGACGTGGCTTATGCGTGGTGGAAGAGGACCTTTTTGTGACCTTTCGAGGCCGAAGTGGAGACCGTTGTTTTACCTTATGGGTTTATTGCTTCTCGTTATCCGATCATAAAAAAAGCCGCTTCTTATGCGCGGCTTTGTGAAAAGAATCTTAGACAGGTTTGCAATGCGTGTGCTTAAAATCCATAGATAAAAAAGCCACTTTCGTCAAAACGGGTGTTTACGATATTGTTTGTAAGTGATCCGAAGGTATAGCGAATCTGCATAAAGGTTTGGTACGCAAAGTTGGTGGCGAGTAGTTTGTTCCGAAGCAGAATTTCGTCTTCTCCTACCTCCGGAACAAGGTTTATTTGGTCTCTGATTCGCGAGGCATACCCACCCATCACCAAATTAAGGCCCTTTACCACCCGCCATTCTACATTGCCACCCACACTAAAACGGTTTTTCTTAGGGTCATTTAGTAAATTAGAAGCCGTTACGCTGCCATTGATACTCCCCCAAGGCTGTTGCCATTGCATGATGAGTTTAGAGACCTGCCCCCATGTATTCTCCTGCAACTTGCCAAAAACCGTTTTTTGAAGATACCGAGTGGCGGCAAAGTCTGGTCCAACCTGAAACTTTAACGAGCGCTTGGTGGATTCCGTGTACGGGAAAATGCTATACTCAATACTCGGCGAGACGGAGAATTGCGCGTCGTAGTTATCATAGGTGGAGCGGGTAAATCCGCTGTATAACTTCAGCGACCACAACGGTGCAAGGCTATAAACGGCTCGTCCATACACATTTTGGCTTTCTTGGGTATAGGTTCGGGGTGTATTATTGATCGTCACCTTGTTCACCTGTTTACGGAAATACACGCCAGCCCCTGTTTTCCACCGATCAGTGGTACGGTCTCCATTGGCCGAGACCATCATGGTACGGTCGCTATAAATGGATTGTGCATTTAGGCTCCCACCTCCGGTTAGGCTAAACGTCCACTTATTCCATTTGTCGGACTTTTCGGTTGGCTTTTCGGCGGTATTCTGCTTTGCCGCGTAACCGATCGTCACTTGGTCGAATGTATGGGTTTCCAAGACATAGGGCAATAAACCAACTTTCAGATACCGGACTTGCGTTTGGCGCACCTCGTCTTTCGTGGCCGTACTTTCAGTATTGAACCGAAGCCCGTTTTTTCGACCATCCAGCCGCTTCTGACCAATAAAATCAATCGCCCAAGATTGTCCCCCACTCCCCGTCTGAGCAACGGTAAACAGCACATGCAGGTCGGCGGCGGAGCGATCTATGACATACTGAACGAATGGGATTTCGGTACGAAAATAATCTGAATCGCATGTATTACAATCTAAAAAGACGGTAATGGGTTCGTTTTGAATGGTATTTTGGGCATGGCTCTGCCCATGCAGGCAACACCAGATTGCCAGCCAGAAAAACAATTTTTGCATCTTAATTTAGAAGATTAGGGTGTATGAAGGGTTTTTATAATTACAGGATCATGTGCCGTATAAGGGCCAACATAGAGGTTGTTTTCCCATCTTTGGTCACGGGTAATGAGCCTATATCGGGTATTTTTATGCGGGCGATTTTGGCTTAATTGCGTCGTTGTTGCCTCCATTGCCTCCTTTGTGGCAAATATTTTGTAGTGATATTCGTGTTTAATCAAAGGATCATAAACCGCTTCAATAACCGATAAACGGCTATCTTGTTTGTGCACCATAGAAAAGAGAGAATTAATTTTGGCCTCAAAACCAATTTTATTATTTCCTGCTAAGGGTTTTCCCGTTTCCAATGTTTTCTTTAATGCCGAAAAAAGGTTTTCCAACTCCTGATTTTCAGGCTCTAAACCATAGAGTTGCGCCCGCAAATGGTTTAGTCTAAGACGAGCTTTGTTAGGATAGATGGCTGGATTTACAAATGCCCGGATTTTGGTTTTGAGCAATTCGTAATTTTCGAGGTAGGTATCCTTTTCCGTTTCCAATTTCTCCAGCCGAAGAGACAACTCCGTTTCTCCCTGAAAAGGCGTTTTCACTTCCCTCTGCGGCATTTCCACGGCGACTTCAGGCCCCACGATGCGTTCTTCAAACGGAGCATTTGCATCTATTTCGTCTCCATTGCTCACCAAGCCGCCATGCAATGCGCGATAGCCGCCACTCCATTCCAAGAGGGTCATTTGATAGTAGGTGACTCCATTTAATCGAAGGGGAAACTCGGCATAAACCAAGGTAAGCAAACCCATCATCGCCAAGACCCCGCCCCATTGCAACCGCACCAATCGCTCTTCGGACTCGTGCAAAATGGCATTTACACGGGTTTTAAGCTCTGAAACATGCGCCATACCCAATCCAGCATGTGCTACCTTACCACCCAACATATTACGCGCCAAAGCCACCAATTTTCCGGCATAGTCCGACGGACGGACACCGTTTTGCAAAACCACATCATCACAGGCCCGTTCACGCTCCGTCAACATCTGCCTACGCGCCAGCCAGATCAAGGGGGTTGGCCAATGCAGTGCAGAAAGTACTTGTGCCAATTGGTGGATCGGATAGTCCCACCGACGCACATGCGAAAGCTCGTGAAGGAGCATCATCTCGTGCGAGTCGTCGCCTTCGTCCAACCAAGCGGTGGGGATCATTACCACCGGACGAAAGGCTCCCCATGTCATGGGCGAAAGCACAATGGGGTGATGTAAAAACATAACCGAACGACGAATTTTAAGCTGAACCTTTAGTAAATGCGCTAATTCTAATAGTTCCGGTGACGTGACTAAATGCGCTTCTCGCTTCAGTCGCCTAAGCAAAACCGCTTGACGAAGCATTCCAAACAATAACCCAACTGCGCCCGTAAACCAGATAAAGAGGAGTCCATACTCCATCTTTCCCAAGACTGGGCTGGGTATAAAAGCATTAACGGTCATCGTCTTTTCATCATCGTTTTCACCTCCTTTGTCGTTTAACAGCCGTTCTTCCTGTAACTCTTTTAACGAAGGTGCAGAGATGCCGTAACGGTTTTGGGTGTCAAAGAGGTGAGGCGCTTGCTCCGGCAACGGTGCTTCCAGCATAAAGGTGTACTTGATTTTTGGGGAGGGTATTGGTTTTATCGCAACATAAAATGTAACAACAGCCAAGCCCAATAAGACCACCGACCAAACAAGGTGTCGCCATTTTGCCGAAGCCTTGCGCAACAGACCCGTTAAGACAAAACCGCCAGCCAGTAGGAAAGCACCTTTCAGGAGTATATCAGCCACAAAAGGCAGAAATGGAGTGATTATTTCCATGACAATGACTAAAAAAAGATGGAAATTAACGCCCTTCTTCACGGGCTTTGTTGATCATCGTTTGCAGTTCGTCTAATTCTTGTTCCGATATTTCTTTACGCGAGAGCATCGTGGCTACGGCTTGGGTGGCAGAACCACCAAAAAACGTATTTAAAACCCGCTTCAAGGCCGATTTTCCCGCTTCATTGGTGGGCGTAGCAGGTGAATAGAGGTACTTATTCCCTACTGTTCGGTACTGGATGTGTTGTTTCTCGGCTAAAATGCGCAATAACGTGCGTACCGAGGCATTGCTGGGGGCGTCTTCCATGGCTTCGCGGATTTCCTCGGCAGAGGCTTCTTTCATCCGAAAAAGAATATCCATGATTTGCCGTTCACGACGGCTTAGGGCTTCATTGGTCATAACTTTAGATGTGTTAATTTTTTAACACATCTAAAGTACAATATAGATGGCCAGCTTGTCAAGAGATGGTGTTAATTTTTTAACATAAGCGCCGGAATAGCAAAGGTAGGGTTGTTTACCCGCATATACGCCAATGTACGAACATAGCAATTGGGGTCATCGAGCAAAGCAGCGAGCCAATCGGGAGGAATTTCGGGATGCCGCGCCAATACATAGCGTTCGATCCATGAAAGGGCGTTGCGTTTGTGCGCGAAACGTTCGGGCGCCAAGATGGGGCATTGTACCAAATAGAATACAGAAAAATATGGCTCTTTAGAACGTCCCAGCATGTTCATCACAATCTGGCGCATCACCGGATTGTGATCGGCGAGATCGCGTTCTATGTGGCGCAGGTCGGATAATATTTCTTCCAACACTTCGGGTGGTGTATGGGGATTACGGGCCACCGCACGCTGAATCCGCATTTCCTGGCTTCGGGCCAGTTGAACCAACGCCTCGACGGGTGTATGGGGATGTAGGGCCACCGCTTCCCGAATTGCCACATCGGGGCTTTGGGTAAGTTTTAACAATTCTTCGGGGCTTTCTGAATGAACTAACCCTAACGCTTCTGGAGGTACTCCAGTCTGCCGTTCCCCAAATACGGTTGGTGTATGCTGGTGCTTCACCCGTGAATCTTTTCGGGCAATCAAGCGCACGGTTTCCGACCGATCTGAACGGAGTTTTTCTTTCCACTTCGACGGCAGAAACGGATTTTCGGCAATGGTTGCCCGAACGTATTCTTGTCCATGCTCTGCCATGATGGCAAAAACAAAATCGGGTAGTGGTGAATGACGCAAACAAAGCCGAAACAATTCGCCCTCCCACGTACTTGGTGTAAGTCCTTTCAAAAAAGCCACCACATGGGCATCCGCACGGTCCATCCAATCGGTTTCTGGCTCCGTCAGTTGAAGGATATGCAAAGAAGCAGCCAGTCTTATGTGTGGGTTCCGGTCACGCATCAATTTGTCCAGCACCATCTTGGGTGGGCTTGGGAGTTGGGTGAGTGCGAGTCGGATAAAGGGTCTTCCTTGCGTTGCGAGTAACAATAATTCGTCCCACGCCTTTGGGTGCGTCACTAATTTTAGCGCGGTTTCCGGTTGCATCTCCGCAAATATGCGCGGATTTTCCATCAAGAGCAATGGCAGAACTGGGTTTTCGAGCAAGGCTTCGGGCGCACGATGTCCTAAGCGCCACAGTATTTCCGTAGGCGTATTGGGATTAGACAAAAGGGCAAGGACAAGGTCTTGCGGAGGATTTTGTCCCAATTCCTTCAAAAGGATGGACGGTGTTTCGGGATCGTTTGCAAGGAGGAAAGACATAAGCAAGGTAACGGGACTGAAAAATTGGAGTTAATAAACGGCTTTTTTCAACGATAAGCGGGTTTCTTAAAGGAAATCCACAGAACCCTTTTCATAAACCCAAAAAGCCGGAACCCAAAGAGTCCCGGCTTCAAAGACGTACGATATTGAACAATCCTATTGCCCCAAATTGCTACAGTCCACGGGCTTGGACTCCACCCGACGATTAAAACGACAACCCTTTCCAGGATCGGATTTATTGCAGTTTGGCTGTGCCTCTCCCATTGCGGCCATGCGGAGTCGAGACGGGTCTATCCCTTTAGACACGTAATAGTCATACACTTTTCGTGCGCGGCTTTCGGAAATCCGCAGGGCGTTTGCTGGCGAGGTTGCTTCGTCGGTATAGCCCAAGATTCGTACACAACATGTAGCTGAGCGGTTAAGTTCTGCGATGTTTTCATCAAGCAAAGACCTTGCAGCAGCGTCCAATTCATCTTTGTTATAATTAAAATTGACACTATTTAAAACCGACAGGGTACAGCCCTGAGGGGCTGGAGGTTGCGGTACTTCGGCGGCAGGCGGGTCGTAAACGGGAATTTCACGGGGCTGTGGAATTTCGGGTGGCGTTTGATCGGTAGCCACGCCCAGTCCTCGACTGGGTAATCCGAAGCGAAGTCCACCTGCTATAAAGGAAGTACTGAACGGATGACTGGGGCTTTTCACCAAGAAATTCCAGTGATAGCGGTAGGTTCCTTCCACAAAAACCGACATTTTTTTGGATAGGGCGAAATCCACCCCGAGGCCTGCTACTGGAAAAGAAAAAGCGGAGCGATCTGGCTTATTATTGCCAGCCCCAGGGACTTCGGTGTTTTTCCGGAATCCCTCGAAAGGATCGGCGACAAAGGCCCCAAAGCCCCCAAAAAGATAAGGCAACACCATTCCCCCATTGCGGAGAATCGGGAAAACGGCCTGAGATTCTAACCAAACAACGGGTTTAGCACCAAATGCGTTTTGGGCGTATGAAAATTGGGTATCGCCCGAAAAATTGGATGCACCCACGACGCCCCGAAAATACACGGCATTGGGCCGGATCGGAAAAGAGGCATGGATAGCTGCTCCGGGGTACCACTTGGAGGCGGTTGCCGTATTGACCGCGTTTTCGAGATCAATGCGTCCTTGATACCCATAAACTCCGCCAGAGAGGCCCAAATATGCCTGACTGCCACGGTATGGATTGCTTTGAGCCAAAACCGATGTAGGGAAGCCCATAAATAGCAAAAATGCCGAAATAATGTAAGTCTTAACACGCATGACGATGCTGTTTGAATGTAACGAGTATAGTGCCTGAAGATAGCTCTGGATGATTCTGTACAAAAGTCTTGCCAATCCACGCCAGGCTTGAAAAATAGTTTATTTTAAACTGGCATTGCGGCAAAATAGATACCAAACACGGCATGTGTTGCATCACACCTGCTTCGGTCTTAGCGGTAAGAGAAAAGAAAGTATAAAAGGGTTGCAAATAAGACACATGCAATAATAGCGAAGGCGACTTTCACCCAGCTATACGGTCGCTCGCCTTTCACCTCGCCAGAACGCCCATTGACAACAAACCGATAGACCCGGCCCGAATATCGGTAAGCACTGATCCATAATGGAAGCAAGATGTGTTTAAACGTAATGTTCTGATACTGTGTTTGCGTGCTCGTAACGTCTTGTACATCTCCACCGATGTCCCGACAAATGGTGGCTTCTATGATGGGGTGCATCCTGCGCTTGGCCTGTTCAAACCCTTTCTCCAAAGGAATATGATAGCTTTCTGCCCGAAACCCTTGTAAAAAGGCATCCTGATAAGGGATTAACGCGCTTAGGTCCCAAGGTTCGAGGTTTTCCGTATAATGAACGGGCAGTGCGTCCGAAGCACAGACCAAGACGTCGTCAAACACATTAAAAACCGTTCCTGAGGCCGGATACCAATGAATTTTTTGTACCTGTCTGGCTTCTTGTCGGGTATTGCCATTGCTATCACGCACAGTCACATATTGTGTCTCATAATAGTACTTACCTCGACGACCCGTATAGTGGGTTGTGGTTTGCGTGTCGTAAGTCCAAAAAGGCAAATACACACCATTCAAGTCTTCTTCGTGTCGTGCTGCTTTTTGCAGTTTATTGGGGGCAAACCACAAACTCCCCAGCCAATTACGAAAGGCGCCTAATGCCTCCTTACGGGCCACCTGAAAGGGTAGAACCGCCTCTGGTTTTATTTGTTTTTGCGACTGTGTGGTCTGAACCAATCCTGTGCCGCAAAACGGGCAACTTGAAGAGGATATATTGGGATCGAAGGTGGTTTCTGCTGCACAGGAAGGGCATTTCACTGTCAGCACCTCGACGAGTTGTTCGCCTGCTTGCGCCTGTTCCAAAAAGTCTCGGTAATCGTGTTCTCGAATACCACTGGACGCTATTTCTGGAACTGGATTGAGGTAACCACAATACGGACACTTCAGCGCGGTGGTTCCGGGCTGGAATTTGAGATTGGCGCCACATTGTTCACACCCAAAACCAGACATGTGGATTTATTTGCATCTGTAAAGAAGAATTTGGACAGAACATACACACCTGTACCAGAAATGGCAAGGGTCTGTAAAGAATTCTTTCCATAGCCCGTACCTGCTTGATGATATATGCTAACAGACCAAGATGCCGTGTTTGCAGGGGCATCTACATCATTTAGACCGGTTTCCCCTTGAGGTGGTCTAATTTAGCCGGACACAGACCTAACTTAATATTGTGTCATGAAGAAACAAGAACAACAAGTAAGTCCTGCAAGTGCGAACCGGTTGCGGCGCAAGTATGACAGGACGTTCAAACAAGAAGCAGTGCGGATGCTGCAAAGCGGCAAGGTCGTAAAAGAAGTGGCCGAACTGCTCGGTGTGAGCGAACAGGTGTTGTACAACTGGAAGAGTACCGTTACATCGCCTGCTCCTACAACCCGAAAAGGAGGCATTCGGCACTGGGGTATCTTCGCCCCGACAAGTTTGAGGAACGCTACTTTTCTAACTTAACGCTGTGTCCGTGAAAAGGGGACGATGTCAGTTGCAAAAACCAAAACTTTGCTAACAAACCACTTTTGGTTGGTTGCCGAGGTAATAAACACCAAGAATGAAAAATTTTATAAAGGATGTTAATCTGTGAATGAGGTGTTTTTAGAAAGGTAATCTTGTACAATGCTTGTAGGATCAACAAGTGGGAGCATCAATTTCCCCTTAGGAGCGGTTGCCGATACTTGTATAGCCAGTGCCCGAATGATCCCATAGAGGATGCTAAAGACAGTATGCAGAAACATTTGGTCAAAAGAAGGAATCTGATTATAAGCATCTGGCTCCAATAAAACAAATGTACCCAATACCCTACACTCGAAGTTAGGCATTTCGGAAGCCTCGGATGTTATTTGTACCCCAAAGTGGACTTTTCCTCTGGCTTCTGCATCCGAAAAAGGCTGCAAGTATTCAAGATAGAAACCCACGTGCAAGTTTGTTTCTATTTGCTCATCAAGCGAATAGAGGGGTTGCTCTACAATATATTCTTCTAACTGAATGACACTAATTAGGCGAGGCGATCCATGGGGTAGTCTTTTGTGTATGAGATGAAAAGTGCGGCTTTTGGACACCCAATGTTGTTGGGGCATAAGACAACGTTTGGTGGTGCGCGTCCGACAAATCATGGACGTTTAGAATTGACCGCCAACGTTGCGGATAATCTTGTGCGATGGTTCTGGGCTGATTGGCTGGTGAGTAGGGAAACTCACTTTGGTAGAATGGCATCGTTTTGCTTTCATGTACATACTTAGGAACCACCAAAAGATTCTCGCCCAGTGCGTCCTCGATACGGGCAATGGTTTGCAAGGTCATATTGGTTTTTCCAGCCAAAATACGACTAATGAAAGAAGGGCGTTGCTCCGTATGTGCTGCCAATTCCTTTTGTGTCCAACCTTTCCGTTGTAGGATGTCTTGGATTTGGAGGGCGATGTCTATGCTTTTGCGCATCCAACGTTTGTTCCATGTTGGAATTGTGCTACGGATGGCCTGAACTTTTTTGAGGGTCTCAGTCGTCTTGATCCAAATTGAAGGGCCGATAAGTGATGCGTTGGTTGGTTTGTAGGTCTATAAATCCTGCAACACCAACCTTAATGCTACGCTTTTCGATTATTTCGAGGTCTATGCTTTCCTCAACTATTTTTATGTCTTCGTAGCAAGTGTTTAATTGTGGGTCTTGTTGGATGGTCGGGGTGTTTTTAATGTCCTCGTTACCTGCCACAAAAATCTCGCTTCCGTACAAACAACCATATAACCGTAGCTGCCCTGAATAGAAAAACGCACAAGTAGGCGGGGCATATTTTTCTTTTTTGAAGAACTGGGAAGAAAAAGAACGCTGTTCGCACAGATAAAACAGTGGCTCAATAAGTGCTTCAAACTCTGGCTCCTGCTGGTTCTCATCGTGGTCTAAAAATTTGCCGAACTCAGACAAAGATTCGTTTTCGAAACGGATGGTATAAAAGAGCGTTTCCGCGTCCTTCTGCTATCAGGATCGCTTCGAGGCTGAATTTTTTAGACACATTAATTATTACTACTGGGTTGTATGGGTGTATTAAAAAGTTAACTTATAAGGAAATCACGAGCAAGAGGTCTTGGTATAATTCACCAATGCCTTAGAAGTTGAAAAGGCTATACGGGGCGCTTTTGGTGCGAAAGTTGACCATTCTCGTGGCCGATGAGCACATCGGTGGCCATATGCAGGAACAGGCCGTGATCTAAAATACCCGGCATTTGGAGTAGGGTTTGGTTGAGCATGTCTAATTCAGGCAGCCCCTCCGGAAATATCGCGTCCACCACCCAAAACCCTTGGTCGCTCACCACCGGGCCATCTTTTCGTAGTCCCATGCGCAATTCGGGGAGCGCGCCCATGTTTTCTAATGCCCTTGTTATGGGGCCAAGCGCCATGGGCAGTACCTCTATTGGAAGCGGCATCTTGAGACCCAATTTCTCGACCATTTTGGAGTCATCTACCAAGACCACAAAGCGTTTGGCTTGTGCGGCCACCACTTTTTCGCGGGTATGCGCCGCGCCGCGTCCTTTAATCAGGTTAAACGCCGGATCCACCTCGTCGGCTCCGTCGAAGGCCAAGTCTAAGGTGGCGATTTCGTCTAAACTGATAAGCGGAATGCCCGATTGCCGAGCGAGACGTTCAGCAAAAAAAGAGGTAGGTACACCGCGAATCCGTAAGCCTTCTTCACGAATGCGCTGCCCAAGGGCTTCAATTGCAAAAGCCGTCGTGGAGCCTGTTCCAAGCCCCACGTTCATTCCATCTACTATCAAAGCGGCAGCCGCTTCGCCAGCCCGTTGTTTGGGAGAAATCATGTTTTTTGGTAAATTCGATCAAATACGGCCATTTATTCGTAGCGTAAGGCATCTATGGGCCTCAGATTTGCAGCCTTCCAAGCAGGATAAACGCCAAATATCAAGGCGATGGCCGTGACACCTGCTACTGCGCCAAACGCCCAGCCCCAGGGTACAACAAGTGGCGTCTCCCACATGAGCGATAAAATATTGCCCGTTCCGATGCCCATTAAAATTCCCAATACGCCGCCAATTTGACACAAGAACACCGCTTCATACAAAAATTGACGTAAAATATCGCCTTTTTTGGCCCCAATGGATTTCCGAATGCCAATTTCCCGCGTGCGCTCCGTTACCGAGACCAACATGATATTCATAATGCCAATCCCTGCAGCCAAGAGCGCAATCAAACCAATACCCGCGCCGCCCAAGGTCAGATAAGCCGTAAAACCCGTAAACGTTTCCACCACCGAGTCGTTGGTAATCACTTCAAAGTCATTGTCTTCTTTGGCATCCAAACGGCGAACGGCCCGAAAAATACCAATACTTTCGTCAATGCTTTCAGCCAGAATTTCCACGTTTTTGGCCCGAACAAGAATGTCTATGTTCTGATCTGGATCGCCATATTGCACAAAAAGAGTGGTAATAGGGGCCACAACTAAGTTGTCTTGGCTTTGACCGAAACTCTGTCCTTTTTGCTTGAGTACGCCTATCACCGTCATCCGATGTCCGCCTACCAAAATGTCTTTACCGATCGGGGTTTCTGTTTCGAAGAGCTTGCTTACGACTTCTGTCCCCAAGACTACTACGGGGCGGCCGTATTGTACATCTCCATCGGTTAAAAAACGTCCAGAACCAAGTTCGTAGCTGTTGTTCACTGCCCAGTGTTCATCCGAGCCTTGCAATTGTACGTTAGGATTGGTTTTTCGGTCTTTGTAACGTAATTGAACGGTCGGGAAAAAACCCGCTGCACTTACCGAGGTGGCCAACGTACTCCGGCGGCGTAATTGCAGCATTTGGTCGTAGGTCAGGTTTTTTCGATTCCGAATACGCTCGTCACTCGGCCCAAACTGGACGCCGGGAAACTTCTGAAGGGTAAAGGTAGATGACCCCAAAAAATCTATCGTGGTATTAAAACTGGAGTCTATGGCCGAAACTGCCGTAACCGAGGCAATCACCGAAAAGACACCAATCACCATCCCTAATAACGTGAGGGCAGATCGCAATTTGTTCGCGATGATCGCCCCCCAGGCCATTTTGATAAATTCAAGATTCATAGCTGTGTGGAAAAAATTATTCGTAGCGTAATGCTTCGATCGGGTTGGCGTTAGCAGCAGACCATGCTGGAATAAAACCAAAGATAATGCCTACCAAAACACAAATGCTAAAAGCCAAGACAACCGTCCCCACCGACATTACCGCGGTAAACAGGGTATTAATAAAAGCCGTTACACCGAAGGAGAGGACGATTCCAATAAGCCCACCAAACACACAAATCACCACTGCTTCAAACAAAAATTGGCCCAGAATAGCCCGGTTTGGCGCGCCAATGGCCTTTCGGATGCCAATTTCTTTGGTACGTTCTTTTACGGAGACAAACATGATGTTCATCACACCAATTCCACCAACAAGCAAGGACAAAGCTGTAAGAAAAATCCCAACGGAATAAATGACGGCCTTAATGCCATCAAATTGTTGTCGAAAGGCTTCTTGGCGGTTAATGGCAAAATTATCGGCATCCCCCGGTTTAACTTTGCGGGATGCACGAATAATGCCCGTTAATTCGTCTTGGGCGGCGTCCATCTCGGCCAAATCCACCCGCACTTGTACCTGAAGTCCTTGTTTATTGATGCCAAACACTTTCTTCATCGTGTTATACGGCATCTGAATTTGGGTATCGAACGAAAAAAGCCCTAAGAATTTCCCTTGCTTCGCAAGCACGCCAATTACTTCGCAATGCTGTTGGCTTTCTTTCATTTGTATGCCCATGCCACCCGGCCCCGTTTGCTGGAAAGACTGCGAAATTAATTTGATTTTCTTGCCCAAAGGCTGCTCGTTGGGGAAAAGTGCTTCCAAGACATCAACCCCTAATACACACACATTTCGTGCGGTTCGGTTGTCTTCCTCGGTATAGAAGCGCCCACTGTCTAACTTAATTTGGTTAATCTCGCTATATGCTGGGGTGGAAGCCTGCATAAAAACCCCTTTGATCTGGTTGCTTTTATATTTTACATTAGAAACATAAAAGGCTACCGGGGCAACGGCTTTTGCATAGGAAGAGCGGTTGTGAATGGTCTCGGCAAGTTCCGGCTCTATGTTGGGGCGGTTGATGTATTTCCACCAATCGCCAGGCTGGGCGCCCCATGGAAACCGTTGAACCCGCAATACATCGTTTCCAAGCATAGAAACACTGTTGTCGAACGATCGTTCTATGCCATTGATCACCGTAAACATAGAAGTGACCATCACAATCCCGATAATAATGCCCAAGGTGGTGAGGCCAGAACGCAATTTATTGTTCCGAATGGCCAAGAAAGCAATCCGAAGACCTTCCCACACTTCATTGATGAAACGCATATGATTCAGATTGGGTGATATGGAGGCATAATTTTAAAAAGTACGCCTGCTGATTGGCGAAGTTACGCCACAAAACACATTCAGGCTAAATAGCGGTCATAAATTTTCGTAACTTACCACTTTAAACAACCCTCTTATTTTTGTTTATGGCCAAAACAAGCATACTTCTCGCCTTTTGGGACTTTTTGAAAGTCCGGAAAAAATATTGGTTGGTTCCCATTGTTGTGGTCTTGGTTTTGCTGAGCCTGTTAATCGTTCTGGCGAATGGCTCGGCTTTGGCGCCTTTTATTTATTCGCTGTTTTAAGCAATTTGTGTTGACGACGAACCTTAACCTATTTGCATCATGCACCTCAATATTATTGACATCCTGACCGCAAAACGTGACGGAGCCACCCTGAACGATGAAGCCATCCAGTGGTTGGTGGCGGCATACACGAATGGAGATGTTACGGACTACCAGATGAGCGCTTTTCTGATGGCCGCTTTTATTCGGGGCATGAGCGATGCCGAAACCCAAACCCTCACGCGAGCGATGTTGTATTCCGGCGAAGTGCTTGATTTAAGTGATTTACCGGGCATCAAGGTGGATAAACATTCTACGGGTGGGGTAGGAGACAAAATCTCGTTGCCGCTTGCGCCCATTGTGGCGGCGTGCGGCGTGCCCGTTCCCATGATTTCTGGCCGTGGTTTGGGGCATTCGGGTGGAACCTTAGATAAATTAGAATCCATTCCCGGCTTTAAGGTAAACCTAAGTATCTCGGAATATCGCGAACAATTACAACAAAATGGCTTGGTTTTGATCGGGCAAACGCCAGAAATTGCACCCGCAGACCGCAAACTCTATGCCCTTCGGGATGTAACGGCCACCGTACCGTTTATCCCATTTATTGCCTCTTCTATTATGTCCAAAAAACTGGCAGAGGGGATTGACGCCTTGGTATTGGATGTAAAATGTGGACGGGGTGCTTTTATGCAAACCGAGCCAGAGGCCCAAAAGCTGGCCCAAACATTGGTGGAAATTGGTGAAGCTTTTGGCAAACCAACCGTTGGGTGGATCACCAATATGAATGCACCACTGGGGCAAGCAGTAGGAAACTGGCTGGAAGTGGAAGAGTCCGTTCGGTGTCTGAAAGGGGAAAATGTGCCAGAAGTCATGGAACTGACGTATGCTTTGGCAGGCGAGATGTTGTGTTTGGGTGGCGTAGCCGAAACCCCAGAAGTGGGGCGCGAAATGGCGCAAGAAGTAGTAATAAATGGCAAGGCATTTGATAAATTATTGAAAATTGTTGACGCACAAGGCGGTGATCCGCGTGTATTAGAGGATACCAATACGTATCCTAATCTCGCACCAGCCTATGACATATATGCGTCGGATACCGTTGTGGGCTATGTCCAAGAGGTGGATGCCTTAACCATTGGGAAAACGGCTGTGTTGACAGGCGCAGGGAGGATGAAAAAAGAGGATCCGGTAGATCCAGGTGCTGGTATTTATCTACATTGTAAGCCTGGCAGCGCAGTACATCCCGGAACGCGGTTGGCAACCTTATACACCCACAAAGCAGACGATGTATCGTCGCTACAACATGCCGTAGTCTCGGCCTATCGTTTTGGCGAAGAAATGCCTGCATCGGCCCCTTTGCTCATGCAACGGGTAACAGGAAAACAGGCTGGTTGAAGCGGCTTGGGTAAACACCGTATAAATTTGGCATTTAGGGTAGAATAATCCTTGGGGAATGGTGGCCTGAATGTTTATCTTGCACTTTATTTGAAACTTCATAAGCGTTTTGCGTATCCAAGCCCTAATAAGTGCGTAGGATTGCCTTACGATCAAAACCTCTAAACCGAAATGTATTATGTCCATCTGGAAACGATTTGTCCGTGCAGTTAAATCCCTCTTTGGCGGATTGGTCTCTACCATCGAAGATCCAAAACTAATCCTTGAAGAGAATATTCGGGAACTGAATGATCAGGTTCCGAAGATGAATGAAAATATTGCCACGGTAAAGGCCAATGTGATGTTGCTCCAAAAAGAAGTGGCCAAGTATGAAGCCGAACTGGCCGATTTGACCTCTAAGATAAAGGCGGGCATTCAGGCTAACCGCGAAGATATTGCACAGCAATACGCCATCCGGTACGAACAGGTAAAGGCGTCGCTTGGATCTGCGAAAGAGCAATTACAGTTCGCCGCCGCTGC
Organism: Bacteroidetes Order II. bacterium; assembly: GCA_016788705.1. Classification (NCBI taxonomy): domain Bacteria; kingdom Pseudomonadati; phylum Bacteroidota; order unclassified Bacteroidota Order II.; species Bacteroidota Order II. bacterium. The sequence goes on along the minus strand of JAEUSQ010000015.1, from coordinate 27,588 downwards.
CTACGACAAAGCGCTTCAGGTGAAAAAAGCCTTTATGCGGGAAAAAGACCGCAAAATTCAGGAGGCCAAAGAAGCACTGCGCGCCCACGAACGGGCCCAATGGCAAGCAAAAGTGGCCGATACCCTCGAACAATTTGAAGTCGGTGGTATTTCTGCCACACACGATGAGATGATCCAAAAGATCAATGAGCAAACCGCAAAGTCGGAAGCTCGTATGGAGATTGCTTTAGACTCCATTGATACGCAAGCCATGAAGATCGAAGAAGATGCCCAAAGCATCCGTGCCTCCGAGATTGTGAACCAATTTAAATTGGAAATGGGTGTTGGTGGCGGTGCTCCTGCCGGGCAACGCAAGAGCTTGTTGGATATTCCAGACGAAACAGGTTCTTCAGGCGGTTCGTCCGCAAGTCGTACACGCGAGGGCGTATAAAGGCCATACTTTTTTTGACGCTTAGACCCTGAATCAGGATGGATCCCAAAGAATATGAACGCATCAAGGCCGAGGAAAAACAGCATTTGTTACAACTCCGGGCACTGAAGCAAAAATTAGCCGAGGCCGAGCGCAAAAAAACCATACTGGGTGCCGTGCAAGGGACTGCTTTGCCAGACAGTGTGGCGGCAACCCACGAAGAAATGGTGGAGCGGCTGAACCGAGAATCCATACGGACTGAAGTGAAGATGGAAATGGCGTTGGAAAGTGCTGGTTTGGACCTTTCAACACCCGTTCCTCAGGTGAGCGAGGAGGACGCACAGAAAGCACGTGCGGCCGATTTGATCCGGCAGATGAAACTTGAAATGGGAGGAATGCCCTTAGACGCCCCGCCCCGCAGTGCTTCGGATACCCCTGCAGAGGGGGATAAGTCCATAGGACGACCCAGATCAGCCGAAAAGGAGTCGGAAGTGGGTGAGCATCCGGAAGAAGCACGGAGTGTTGGTCGGAAACGCGGGATTTAGTGCCGATTCACTATTATAACACGAGGCAGATAACCTTTGTCTCACGAACCACATGTACCGAGGTACAATGAGCAACGATTCGCATATTAACTTTCAGAAAGAAGCATTTTTGATGCCTTGGAACCTCACTTTCCTCATCTCTGCGATGGCGATGGTGCTAGGAACGATGATCATCGCACCGGGGGAAGCAGGAGAATTCTTGCGTAACATGATCTTGCTGTCCACTTTTGGTGCCGAACTGATGTATTTGGGGATAATGCCTAAGGATAAGCGGTTCCAGCGTGCGGTTCGCTCGCGGGTAAATGCCGAAATGTCTAAACAAGCCAATACGCCGACGGAACGACTGAAGCAACTGAGCAGAAACAGTTTGGAGCGGTATGTCCGGCTTAAAAAATATCGGGACGATATTGCCAGTAACTATAAAAAACTAAGTACGGCGTCTCAATCGCTTTTGGATAGTCATTTGCGAAAAATTGAAGGTCTGATGGATTCATACCTGACAATGCTTCACACGAAAGAGCGGTACAACATGCTTCAATCGGATAACCGTGAATTGGAGATTGCCCGTGCCATCGAGGATTTGCGTCGGGATATGGAGGATGATCCGCCCAAAGTTCGTTCTGTGAAACAGCGACGCCTTACTATTCTGGAAAAAAGTTTAGAGGAACGTAAACGACTGAAGGAAAACAAAGAAATTCTGGATGCACAGATGGCCACCATCGAAGATGTAATCCGGTTTATTCACGAGCAGTCGCTTTCTATGAAAGATCCGGAAGGCATCACGTTTCAACTGGATACGCTTTTGAACGAGGTAGAGGAGACCCAAGCTTCGGTTTCGGAGTTGGAAGATGTGTTTAATAGTTCGGGAAACATTCTGGACGGCATAGAGGCATATTCGCCTTCCGAGACCACCTCCACCGGAACACGTGTCAAAAATTAACGATCGAATAGGGCCGTAAAGAGGAGAGGTTACGCACCAACCCCCTTTACGGTTTGTTTTTTCCGGGCGATCCGGTCCAAATTAATCCCTAAAATAATGTCTTCAACCACCGAAACGATTTTTGAGACCCTGCATTATGTGATTGACCGGGAAGCAACAGACAGCAAAGGTTATACGGTTACTGGAGATGCGCTTGCGTTGGTCACCATCAACCGACCCGATAAGCATAATGCCCTCAATGAATTGGTCTTGCGCGAACTAAGCGCAGCCCTTTCGATGGCACGTTATGATGAAGACGTAAAAGGAGTCATTATAACGGGCACAGGGCAACGTAGCTTTGTAGCCGGGGCAGATATTGCTGAATTTAGGAACCTAACCCCACTACAGGCCCAATTGTTGGCCACAAAAGGCCAAGGGGTTTTTAATCAGGTGGCGCAAATGCCCAAACCCGTATTGGCTGCAGTAAATGGATTTGCCTTGGGCGGTGGGTGTGAATTGGCTCTGGCATGTCACCTGAGAATTGCTTCAGAGCAAGCTGTTTTTGGCCAGCCAGAGCTAAACTTGGGTTTGATCCCCGGATATGGCGGCACCCAACGGTTGCCTCGAATGGTAGGTCTTGGAATTGCGACCGAGATGATTTTAACGGGAAAGCCTATTGATGCGCAACGGGCCTATGGCTTGGGGATGGTGAGTCAGGTGGTTCCGCAAAAAGAGTTGTTATCTGCCGCCAAGAAAATGCTGCGTATCGTTACCGCACGTGCTCCTCTTGGCATCCGAATGGCATTGGAAGCATTACAAGCGTCTGAATTACCACTTGCTCATGGGCTTCAATTAGAAGCGACGTTGTTTGGCCAGATCGTGTCGAGCAAGGACTTTTCGGAAGGGGTGGGGGCCTTTCTTGAAAAGCGTGCACCCCATTTTACTGGTGAATAAAAGCCATGCTGTTCCTAATTACGGTCATATTGTTGCTGCTTCTGGCGTTTTTTGCAGCAGCGGAGTCTGCATTTGTAACGGCCAACCGTTATAAAGCCGAAATTGAGTGTGCTTCCCGTGGCGAAAATGGCAAGGCTGTCGAGGTTTTTCTTCACAATCCCATTCGTCTGTTTACGACCACGTTGGTGGGGACCGTCTTAGGGTTGGTTTTATATGCCACCGCCCTTGCTTTTCTCTTGTCCGAAGTGTTGCAACCCTTTCAGGGGTCACCTGCCCTTCTATTGACCATACAAATTTTGGTTGGATTTCTGACGGTTTTGTTCCTTGGGGAGATATTGCCCAAGCATTTGGTGCAAAAACAGCCTAATGAATGGATTTTTCGTCTTGCCCGCCCCCTCATGTGGTCCTATTGGCTTCTTTTTCCAATCATTCAACCCGCCGGATGGCTCTCACAAGGCATTGCCCACCTATTGCGCATTCAGAACCGTATTGTCAGCCCCTACTTAATACCAGATTTGGAGAGTTTATTAAGTGAACGATTTAATGAAACCCCAGAGCCGGACCCCAAGATTGACGAAGATGAACGCGAACTCGTTTCCAATGTGCTGGAACTACGTGAAACCCGCGTCCGAGAAGTGATGGTTAGCCGTACCCAGATTACCGCTCTTCGCATAGATACATCCCTTTCCGATGTGCGGCGGGTTTTTACGGAAACGGGTTACTCGAAAATTCCTGTTTATGCACAACACCTGGACAATATGGTGGGATATGTATTGGTACACGACCTCTTCCATCATCCCGCTTCGTTGGAAAGTATTGTACGTCCCATTAAGTTTGTACCAGAAGCGCAGCCTACCAATAAGTTACTTCAGTCTCTCTTGAAAGAAAAAACCTCTATTGCATTGGTGGTGGACGAGCATGGCGGGGTGTCTGGATTGGTTACAATGGAGGATTTGCTTGAAGAACTGATTGGGGAGATAGAAGATGAGTTTGACCCAGATCATACGCCCGTTCGGGTTATAGGGCCCAATACGTGGTCGGTTCGTGGAGATGCCGAAATACATGTATTGCGGGAACAATACGGGTTCACGATTCCTGTAGGAAACTATGATACGATGGGGGGGTATATCTTACATCAAACAGGCAAGGTACCCGAAGTGCATAGCCACTATATTTTCGATCAGTATGCTGTGACCATTCTCAAGGCAACACCTAAGCGTGTTGATCTGGTAAAACTGAACCGCATCTCATGAGTAACGCCCATCTACGTTCATTCAAGCCTTCAAGTTTGTTTTTTTACCCGCTGAATTTGACGTTTCATTAAAAAAGGCATCCATAAAAAAATATCCGGAACGATTCGGTCGGGAATGCCGTCTTGATGATTAACTTAGACCGACCTGAATTCCTGAGTTATTTTGTCTCCTCTTTACATGACTCTAAATATAACTTACCCAAACGGCAACTTGATGCCCCGTATTTCTCATGGAATACGCTTGGGAGTAATGGTTTTATTTTTGGGTCCTGTCTGGCTATATGCGCAGTGTGGTAAAATTGAAATTCCATATATGCACGGCCTTGTTGAGGTGGACGGAAAGTCGGATGAATGGGCAGACGTGCCTTACAAAACGTTTTCCACCCCTTCTAAAGGCAAAAACAGGCGTAACGTAACGCAAATCGCACTTGCATGGGATGGATATGCTTTATACGCTTATTTTACGGTACGAGACCGACATCTGATTGCACTACCCAAGGATAAATTGCCCATTGAAGGCTTGGTCAAACCCGTTCCGATTGATACAACAGGGCGTACCATTCCGGTGGATACATTGGCTTACCTTTACCTAAACGACTCTGTAGAGTTGTATGTACATACAAAAGGGGAACCAACATCTACCTTTTCGTCATCGGATTACCAATTGGTGACGGATTTATTGGGAAGAACGGTTGTACTGCGTGGAAACCCCGTTCCGGCCTTAGATGCGCAATTACCCAAAATCGTAGATCAGGATGTGGTGTATTATGTAAAAAGTGTTGCGTCGGGCAGTGCGAACATGAATGACGACGAAGACGATGGTTATGTGGTGGAGATGATGGTTCCGTGGGCTTCTTTGGGGCTTTTGGAAGCAAAGTCTTGGATGCACATCCGCTTGTTGGCAGGAAACAACGATAATGACGGCGAGGGCTTAGACATCATTAAGTCTGCTTGGTGTGGAGTGGAGAATCAAGATGCTGCTGCAAATTGGACCGATGTGAAGTTGGTCGGCCAAGCCACTTGGTGGGATAGAATCCAGAAAGCAATGGCCTTCTCGCCTTGGTTGTTGGTGGGGGGCGTTTTCGGAGGAATACTGGCCGCCTGGTTGCTTTGGCAATTCTTAATCCGTCTTGTACGCAGGCTGAAGCGCACCAAAGCGCCTTTACGGCCTGATACCGAGTCGGTGGTTGAGCACCAAAAGACCCCATTGCCAGTCACGGAACCTAAACCAGTACCACCAATCAAAGCGGTGCTTCCTGAAGAAATTGCTCCCACGGTAATTCCACGCCCCATAGAAGTGGTATCTGCGGATGTGCAGTTTCTCAAGCAGATGCAAAATCTAATTGAAAGGCGCATAGACGATCCTCGGCTGAATGTAGCAGAGTTGGCACAGGCGCTTAACATTAGTCCGCGTCAATTACAGCGGAAGATACAATCACTCACGGGGTTGTCTCCTGTCTTGTTTCTCCGCAACTATCGTTTGGAGCGTGCCAAACATTTATTGGAACAAGGTGCAGGTAGCATCTCGGAAGTGGCGTATGCGGTTGGGTTCAATACCCCGGATTATTTTGCAAAGGTTTTTAAAGAGCAATTTGGCGTGCAGCCTTCACAATATATTAAAACAGTTCAACAGGAGTTGCCCGGTACAAATCAGACATAAGAGCCAATATATCGGACATTGTCGCCAGAATTAGGGTTTTCGTCTTATAAATAGGCGCTTTACAGGGGTGAATTTCGGATTTTGCGTTCGGCTTTCGGTGCTGCTCCGTTGGATTCGATACTGTTATTTAAATGTAAGCCCGAATCGCCTTTAATGCTTCTCCTAGTGCGGGCACCGTTGTTCCTGGTAAGTTCAACGATATGTGTTTGGTACTTTATCTGGCTGGTTTTGGTAGTGCCATACCGTGCTTACAGAAGTAAAAGGAAATACAACGGAGCAGTACCTGATTGTTTGATAACGCGAGCCTTTATAAGGTGCGCTTTTTTTATGTCTTGCCTTTTCCAATGTTGTCTCATACCCTCGTCCGCCTTAGCGTTTGCGTAAGGTGGTTTGTATGAAGTCATAAGACAAAATGCCGGTCCCAAACATCAAGGCAATATATCCGCCCATAAGTAGCAGTTCGAAATACCAATGTTGGAGTGCGGGGAATAACTGCCATAGGGCAAAAATACCCAATGCACCGACCAATAAAATCCCTATTTGCATCCAGTTATGGTGGATTGGATAAATTTTCTGGGCCGAAAAATAGACTCCCAGCGACATGACAAAATAAGCCCCCAAGGCCCCCCATGCCGCAGCAAGCAAGCCATAATGGGGGACGAATAAGAAGTTGAGCAAAAAAGTGACTAATGCGCCGAGCAAGGTGATAGGAATGAGCCGTGAAGTTTGCTTTTGGATGTAAATCCCCGCAGAGAAAATACTTTCCCAACCCTGGAGAAAATAAGCACCCAGTACAATCGGGACAATCGGGAGAGCAAACCAATACTGAGAGGGTAGTAGGGTACGGCCTCCCGGCAAAGGGAATGCCACAATTTCGCGGGAAAAAAAGGTGATACATAACCAAGCCGTAAGTCCAATTGCAGTAAAAAGCAAAAAAACCCTTGCAAAAAGGGGCTTTGCATCTGGATCTTCGGCGTGGTTAAAATAAAATGGTTGCCAAGCAAAACGAAACATCTGGGTAAACAACATCATGAAGACGCCAATCTTATAGATATTGTTAAAAATACCTGTTACATAATCACCATAGTCTTCAGGGGTAAGCAATTTAGCTTGTTCGGCAGCAGGAATCACATGGCCATATAGCCTTAAAATCTGCTCCTTTCCCATCATGTTGAGGAAAAACCGGCTTAGCGTTTCGGTTGCAGCAAAAGCAAGGCCATTTGGTAGGAGCGGAAGACCATACTTTAGCAAAGATTTTGCGGTTTGGCCATCGTACATGAACCGGAAACGCTCGAAATAAACGGGCAGAAGAACCAATACCTGAAATCCAGAAGCCAAAACATTTGCCAAAAAGACCCCTGCAATTCCCCATTGGAAGAAGGCAATAAAAATTACATTTAATACCAGATTGAGTGTGATGTTAGACAGTTTTACGGCAGCAAAGCGGTAAGGACGGTTGGAAAGCCGCAATTCTGCTAAAGGTATTGCGGCCATGGTATCCAGCAGGACGATGGCCGCCATGTAAAAGACCAGTTGCTGCCATTCCGGATTAAGGGTGATGAGGTTGCTGGTAACGGCAGGGAAGGCAGACATGGTGAGTGAAAAAGTGATACTACTTATCAGAAGCATCAATGTGGCCGTGCTAAAGATTTTATTTGCTTTGGTACGGCCTTCTTTTCCTGATGTAAACTTAAAGTAGGCAGATTCTAATCCGTAGGTGTAAAGAATATTAAGAAACACAAAGGCGGCAAAAACCACCCCAATTACCCCGTTATCATTCACGGGGAGGTAATGGGCATAAAACGGGACAATAAGTACGTTTAATGCACGTCCAAGAATGGAAGAAATGCCATAGACAGCAGTGTCTTTTAGGAGTTTTTGAATGCGGCTCATGGAGGGCAATGGTGAAGGATTACTTTCGGAGAAATGGTCTAAAAAAGAAGTAAAGGGCTGCTCGTGCAGAAAGCCCCATCACTTCCCAGATTAAACTTCCCAAACGTTTGCCGGCTTTCCGGGGATCGTGCGACACGTCTTCGGTGAATTGTTGGCGCACGTTGAGAGGTCCGTGATCTAGGCTTTTTTTAGACCGTTTTTTGTTTCGGGAGAACAAAAGTCCATCCATCCACAAATGACTGGCATATCCGGTTACGGCTGCGCCATAAAATAACCAACCGACCATAGGACGATAAAGCAAGTGGAAATTGGTGATGTATGGTAGAACCAAAAACGGTAGCGGTACAAGAAACATGGCCCAATGGGTATGTGTCCAGCCTCGATGCTTTCCCAAAGCGGGGAGAATCGCAAAAAGACCCAGATACGCCGCTGCTTCAAAGTTTCGAAGAACAATCAATACCAAATCTATCCCTAAAAATAGGCGGTAGAAGATTTTTTGTGCATGAGAATTGATGTCCACATCGGGCCAAAGGCCAAACAACATCCCAATTCCGGAAGTTACCAGTGCATACCCCAACCAATCCGGTGCAGACAACGAATCCGCGACCCCAGAAACTGATACACCATAGGTTACGATGCCAGTATAAGCGATCGCACCAAGGGCTGCACCATTGATATGCCCTCTGTAATCTGCCATAAAGGCTCCGAGTCAGGAGGTTGGTTATTTATAAAAAGCGGAATTGCTCGGTCAGGTCCTCGCCGGAATCGCTATCCACGAAGCGGAAGTGGACTGGATCAATGATTTCATTGGCCACCAAATGCACCCGTACTTTCATCCCAAAACGCCACCGCATGGTACGTGGGACAAGCCCATCGCGCAAATGCTTAAGATACGACATGAGAAAGGGATGTACCTGAAGCGTGACAGATGTTTTGCCTGTTTGGGTTTTATAAATTTCTAACCATGCTTCTATGCGTTTCAGAATGGTTTCCACACTTGGATTGATCAGGACGCGGTTGGGTGATGGCTGTCGAGCAATGGAAGTGGTATAGCTGGGACGTAGCCGTTGGCGGGTGATTTCTACTAAGCCAAAATCACTCATCGGAAGGACTTTTGTAACTGCACGGTCTTTTCTAAATTCCCGTCTTAGTGCCTGTAAAACCTTTCGGCGATGACTATCCAGCCGTAGATCAATAAAATCTACAGCAATAATGCCTCCCAAATCACGCAACCGGAGGTGTTTGGCAATGTATCGGACGGCTTCAAGGTTTACATTCAGCGAGTTCTCTTCTTGTGTAAGGCCATGGCCGGCACGTCCGGAGTTTACGTCCACCACATGCATGGCCTCGGTATGCTCAATAAACAAATAGCCGCCGGATGGCATATCCACCCGGCTGGAATAGGCCTCTTCTATTTGTTTTTCAATTTTGGTTGACTTAAAAATGGGAGGCGTATCCGTATAAAGTTGGACGGCAGAGGCCATTTGGGGCGCTATTGCCTGAACATAGCTTTTGATGTTTTTGTGCGCACGCGCATCGTCAATCAAAATTCGGTCGAAGTCTTCCGTAAATAAATCCCGTATCACAGACGAAGCCATGCTTACGTCCTGATAGACGACTGCCGGAGGGTTGCCTTTCTTCTGAATGTTTTCTTCGATGCGTTTCCACTTGTCTATTAATAACTTGAGATCTGTATAAAGCGATTTTGCATCACGGTCTTGGGCAACGGTTCGGACAATGAGGCCAAAACCTTGTGGCAATAGGCTTGAAGCCAGCACTCGGAGGCGTTTGCGTTCTTTTTGGGACGCAATTTTTTTTGAAACCGCTACATAATTGGCCATTGGAACCAAGACCAAGAACCTTCCGGCAAGCGATACATCGGTCGTGACCCTACTGCCTTTGCTGGAAATGGGTTCTTTGCTGATCTTCACCAATATCCGTTGGCCTTCTCTTAAATACTTGGCAGGGTGTACTGAAATAGCAGGTTTTAGCGTCTGAATTGGGGCACTTTCTGCGACAGCGGCCAGCGCAACGGGTCGGTCTGGTCCTATGTCGGTAGATTCGCCCGCAACGGAAGGCATGTCTAATGCGTCGTCGGAGGAAGGGCGCCGCCGTTGTCCGCCTCGTCTGCGCGAGCGGGGTTTGCTGATTTCCGGATTTTCCGAGGCGTCTGCCGAATTTTCCTCGCCCTCGGTTCCTGGCCCTTCATTGGATTTTTCGGAGACAGTTAATGGGTTACTATGCTTGCGGGCAGTGGGGGGGTGTTGTTCAGAGCGGTGCTGCTGGTGGCCGCCCTGCCGCCGATTCCGATGCTCCTTAGCGGGTATTTCGACAGGGTTCGCTGGATCGTTTGTGGTGTCGGGTGTTGTCTGAAGAGGGGTGGCTTCGGCTGAGGGGGGGGCAGAACGCTCATTTTGGGGGCGAGGATGTGGGTTTTTCTGAGAGCGCTCGCGGCCTCGGTTACGACTGGGGTGTGGTTCCGTTTCGGGGCTTGGGGAAACGGTTTTAGGGGCTTCTTTTGTTGCCCCACCGGTATCGGGTTTGGCTGGGCCACTGGTCTCGGAGGTATTGCCATTTGTGCGCTCTCGTTGGTTATGCTCGGAGGCGGGCCGTTTCTTTCTCCGATTTTTGCGCTGGGCTTCGTCTGGACGGTCGCTCCTAAGTACCGGTTCATATTCCAATTCCTCTTCTTCGGACGGGGACTCGTCCTCATCCCCCAAATCATACCGATCGCTGATGGATCTTGCCAAAGATTCTTCCTTTACTTCAATGGCAGAAGACGGCATTTCAACTGTTTCGCCCAGATAGCGCAACAGTTCCGGCGTGGTGTCCGAAATATCCGAAAAATGCAGGAAAGCATCTTGTTTTTGTCCAATATCTACAAAACATGCCTGAATATTGGGCATTATTTTGCGGATCCGGCCAAGATAAATATTACCCAACGTGCGGGCATTGTCGGAAGTTTCGATGTAGAGTTCTACTAATTCCCCATCTTCCAGAAGGGCGATTTGCGTCTGCTCCTTCTGAGAATTGATTACTATTTCTTTTGACATAAAAACTGTATGACGCACCGAACCTTGAAGGCAGACACAAGTGGAGGCGCGATGGGTGGTCAATCGCAGTTTAATCCATGTCCAAGAAGCCCTGCAGAGGGATGGGAAGGGGCTGTTGGAACGGTGTGTCTCGGCACTACTGGGCTGCACACAAGTGCAAATGGTTCGGTTGCGGCGTGATTAAAACGTAAAAATCGTGGGCTCTCGTCGAGCAAAACGACGCATCCGCAATTCATCTGTACAGGACAGGAGCTGGAGCGTCCACCATAAAACAAAAAGGCATCGCGATTATAAGCGTGATGCACCGTAAAAAAGGCTCTCTTAAGGTACTATTTTGCAGATGAACAGTAAAACAAACTCCCAAATCAGGTGGAGGTGGTTTTACTTGCTGTGATGGATTTACCTTAGCGGCGATGCAAAACAGAACCGTTTCATTTACGGTGTATCTCTGAACCAGAAAGCTTTTAAATAAAAAAAGCGCTTTCCAACAGCGATTACATTTTGACTTTACTATCTAAGAAGTTACGAAAACAAATCGGGTGCTTTCAAGAATAAGGGTCTAAGTTTATTTAGTAAGGCTCTTAGGTGCTTTACGGACAGTGAAAAAGTGGCCTTTGTCTTTTTGAAGGACGTTGGAATGTTAAAATTCATGATCAGTACAAGTAAAACGCACGCTTCTTTCGCCAAAAGGTCGCGATACTTCCCTTTTGTCTTCATAAATTAAATGAACCCCTTCACCAGACTTGTCGAATGGTACGGTTGTTCTGAAAACCAAAAAACGGATACTCTTTCATTCGATTTTGGTATATCCCGTCAGAGAGTCCCGTAAATTTCGGCATCCGCGCCAAGTGCCCCTGCCCTATACCGTGCACTACTAAACCAAAAAAAGAAACATTTATGCCAGACACAGCAACCGAAAAGCCGGTCGTAGCAAGAGGTCTTGCCGGTGTATATGCACTCGAATCTGCCCTCTCGTTTATTGACGGAGAAGCGGGAATTCTCGTTTATCGGGGGTATAATATTCATGAGTTGGCAGGAAAGGCCAGTTTTGAAGAGGTGGCCCACCTGCTTTGGAAAGGTCATTTACCCAATCAAGCTGAATTGGACGCCTTAAATGCTGAACTGCGGGCTAATCGTGAAGTGGATGACGCCATTGTGGACACATTGGCCAAATTGCCTAAAAACATCGAACCGATGGCGGCCCTACGAACGGCGGTTTCTCTCTTAGGAAATTTTGATCCCGAAGCAGAAGACATGTCTCCGGAGGCAAATTACCGCAAGTCTATTCGTTTGACGGCGCAAATGCCCACCGTGCTGGCCGCATTTGATCGGGTACGCAAAGGACTTCCGGTAATCAAGCCGCGAAAAGAAGGCTCAATTGCTGCCGAGTTTCTTTATATGATCAATGGCGAAGTACCGGGCGCGGCTACCGAACATACTTTAGATACTTGCTTGGTGCTTCAAGCCGATCACGGCTCGAATGCCTCGACGTTTACTGGACGTGCTGCCGCTTCGACGCTTTCTGACATGCATTCCTCGGTTGTTTCTGCTATTGGGGCTTTAAAAGGTCCGTTGCATGGTGGGGCCAATATTGCCGTGATGCGCATGTTAAAAGACATTGAGGCACGCGGTCTTACGGTAGAAGAATTTGTGGCCGAGAAATTTGCCAAAAAGGAAAAAATTATGGGTTTTGGCCATCGGGTGTATAAAACGTTAGACCCCCGGGCGGTCTCCCTGCGCGAGATGCTGATTAAGGTTTCTGAAGAAAAAGGCGAAATGAAATGGTACGAAATGGAAACCAAAATGCAGCAATTGGTCAAAGATGCGAAGGGCTTAAATGCCAATGTGGACTTCTATTCTGCGCCGCTTTATTACCTGATGGGCATCGAAATTGATTTGTTTACGCCCATTTTTGCCATGTCGCGGATTACTGGGTGGACCGCCAGCATCATGGAGCAATATGCGGATAATGCGCTTATGCGTCCGAAGTCGGTTTATACCGGTGTCACAGACCTGAAATTTACCCCTATCTCCGATCGGGGCTGAGATTCTTGGCTTTTATGATCTTGTACCCCGTTAATCTTGTGGTTGATGGGGTTTTTTTGTTGTAAGTGCAGATAGCCTATCCCATAACACCAAGCGGTTATTTGCATATATTGTGCTACGCCAAAGGTAGGAAGTTGTATGATGCAGGTGATGTGGTTAAGAAAAGCGGGAATAAGCAGGTGCCAAAGGGTAAAGATGGATGCCCTCTATAACCATTACAATAAATTTGCCCTCCCTGCGATCCGTTTTGTATGGTAAAAACAGTTCTTGAGTGAACAGTACAAAAATGTCTATTCGCACAAGGCAAGCCTTTTTTTAACGGTTTGATTTTGGCTATGTAATGAGTATTAGGCCGGTTACTTCAATAAGACCAAGTGCTTATGGGCAATAAAATACTCGCCTTGTATGCGTGCCACGTATTTACCCGATGCCAAGCCTTCGGCATGGAAGGAAAACGTGTGGGTGGTTTGCCCGTCTAAACGACCTTGATGAAGCAATGCTACCTGACGGCCCAGCAAGTCGAAGACACGGATTTGTACGTTTTGTGTTTGCCCAACGGCCAAGGTGAAGTTGGTACTGGGGTTAAAAGGATTGGGGTACACTTCCGAGAGGGCTAAAGCATCGGTAAGTTCCACAAAAACTGAAAAGGGGTTGGTATAGCTCACTAAGCCGTTGCGGTTTTGTTGGGCAATACGGAAAAGGTGTTGTCCATAAGCCAAATTAGGTATAGTAAACGCGTAGTCGTGTTGCTCGGTGATGTTGTCTTGTCCTTTGATTTCGCCTACTTGCTTCGAGTCTTGTGTCGTTTGTCGTTCAATAACAAAGCGGTCGCTATTGATTTCTTGGGCGGTTGTCCAATACAAGGTAGCCGTTTGGGTTTTAATGGTAGCCGTCGCAGAAATGAGTAAGATGGGGAGTGCAGTAGCACTGGCGGCTGTCCAAGTGGAAAAGGTAGGGATGCCTGTTTGTTGTATCCAATTGGCGGTAATGTCCTGTGTATTGCCGGATTGAGGTGTCCACGTTGCGCCGTTGTCGTTACTCCGCCACAGCACCATCAAATGTTCATCGTTGCCATTGAGTTCAGCATCAAAATAATAGAAACGCAAGATAGCATCTAAACTGCTGTTATTCGTAGGCGTGATGAAGTATTTACGTGCTATACTACTACCTGTTACAGTAGTGATGTCGTGCGAGCGGCGTATTTCGGTGCTGCCAAGATTGTGGGTAGAAGTAATCATTGCGCCCAGATTGCCCGCATTCACACTTATTAGGAGCGTTCAGCGTTGCTACGCGGCGCAGATAGCCGCCCGTACCTGATATGCGATTGGTCTCAGTCTCGGATTGTAGGCTGCCCGTAGTGCCAAAGTCCACATTCCCTGCCGCAAGGTCTAATCCGCCCGTAATGAGTGTGAGGTTGCCACTAACGCTAATGTTCTGACTAAGTTGTACGCCATTAGCGGTTTTATCAATCGTCAGATTTCGGAAGGCAGTTGTACCGGTGCCGTTGATACCGTTTTGTGCATTCGTGCCATTACCTTTGAATACCACCGTACCGTCATTTGCCGTAAGGCTGCCGTTATTGAATTGAGACCTCTACGATGGTAGATTTTCCGGTGCGATAGTTGCCAGAAGTCCATTGCCATGATTCTTTTAGACAAAAGCGGCCATCGGGCAATATATCTGGAACCGAGTGGCAAATGCCTGTTTTGAGTGTGCCATCGGTGGAAAGATGATGGTATCGTATGTCTAAATACCCCTCTTCGGTACAGGTGGCAATCAGTTGGCCCCAGATCACAGATTGTCGCTATTTTCGAGCGATCGCAAGTAGCGGCCGTTATAGGATTGAGGAAGGTTGGCCATAATTAAGGTGTGGGGTGATACGACGTGGTTTCACGTAATAAAGAGGCGTTTTACGGGTCTCGGAGGTTTCGTTTTAAGGACATATCAAGGAGTGATTTGCCAGTCTATTGCTGTTTTTCCGATAGACTGTAAATAATGGTTGGCCTTAGAAAAGTGGGCACATCCGCTAAAGGCATTGCCAGCAAGTGGGGAGGGGTGTGCGGCTTCCAAAATCAGGTGTTTGGTTGGATCAACGAGACTTTTTTTCTGTTTGGCAAAATTCCCCCAAAGCATAAAAACCAATCCGTTTCGGCGGTTGGAAAGGGTATGTATTACGGCATCGGTAAAGTCCTGCCATCCAATTTTTGCATGAGAACCTGCAGCGCCTTTTTCTACCGAGAGCATGGCATTGAGTAAAAAAACACCTTGAACGGCCCATTCCGAAAGATCGCCGTGTGGCGGAACCGTAAAACAGGGCAGGTCTCGGAGCAGTTCTTTGTAGATATTGACCAAGGAAGGTGGTGTGCGGATGCCTTTTGGAACAGAGAAAGAGAGACCCATTGCCTGACCGGGCTGGTGATAGGGATCTTGCCCCAAAATCACCACTTTCACCTCTTCGAATGGAACTTTGTTGAAGGCATTGAACATCAGCGAGCCGGGTGGATACAGGGTTTTTCCGGCGGCTTTCGCTTCATAGAGGGTCTTGCGGATTTGTTGGAAATAGGGCTTTTCAAATTCCGGTGTCAGAACCGCTTTCCAACTGGGTTCTATTTTTACGTCTGCCATTTTGTTTTTGGGCAAGGTACGGTTTTGGAGATAAACTGCGTGTTAAAGCCATGAAAATCAGGTTTTATGTGGTTTTTTCTTGGCAGCAGGGAATAGCACATTGTTCAAGATAAGCCGATAGCCCGGAGAACTTTTGTGTAGTGCTAAATCGGTGGGCGGGTCTCCTACGTAGTGCCGATAGTCTTCGGGATCATGGCCGCCGTAGAACGCAAAGAATCCTTTTCCGACTGGGCCATACAAATAACGAACCGTTTCACGGCCCGGTGATTCTCCCAGAATTGTGACGGTTGGCTTGATTTTTTCTTTACGGTATTGGGTGGCCTGGCCCATAAATCCGCGTAGTGTGGCCACATGGTTTTGGGTCAACATCGTAGGTACGGGGTCCCACTTGGCACTAAACTCAAAAAGCGTGAAGAAGTCGGTAGAGGGGTCTTGAAGATGTGGAGGAGGCATTACGTCTATGTCGGAATGTTCATACTCCATCGGGTTCATGCTTACCTGAAAGCTCTGAAAGGCCATTGTCGCGTCAAAATCCAATTCATTTTGGGCATTGGGAGAAATGGCATCTCCGTCAAACACCGAGGCGGCGATGTCGGTTTTATGCGCGGCCAAGGCAATGTCGAAGGTGTCGGAGCCGGAACACATGGCAAACATAAAACCGCCGTTCACCACATATTGTCGGATGGTTTGTGCAACGGCGAGTTTTAATTGGCTGACTTTCCGAAATCCTAAGTTTCGTGCTTCTGTTTCGGCTGTGCGTTGTTGTTCGATGTACCAAGGGGCATTGCGGTATTGGGCGTAAAACTTGCCATATTGTCCGGTAAAGTCCTCGTGGTGCAGGTGTAGCCAATCGTAATTTTGTAGCTCACCGGAGATGATTTCCTTGTCATAAATTTGGGTGTAGGGCACTTCGGCATAAGTCAAGGCCATCAAAACGGCGTCGTCCCACGGTAAAACCTGTTTGGGTGCATACACCGCAATTCGGGGCTGTTTTTCGAGTTTTACGACATCCATGTTGTTGGATGGACTTTGCACCTCATTAAGAATGGATTGCGCAGTTCCATCACTCACTCGTTCAAACAGAATGCCACGGATGAGTAGCTCCTTTTCCACCGCCGTATTATAGGCCGCTAAAAACGAGCCACCCCGATAATTCAGGAGCCAGTCCACATCCATGCCTTGCGCCAATGTCCAATAAATCAGGCCATAGGCTTTTAGGTGGTCGGTTTGCACCTCGTCCATCGGAATGAGGATACTTTGCGTGCGGCTTGGTATAGCGGAGCCAAGCAAAAGCACCAAAAGAATGGATAAGCGCCGTTTTTTCATGGTTGGTCGAGGTCTTGGGTGGAAAATGCCGCGATACATTCAGACACAAATTGGATCTTCCGTTGTAGCGGTAGCGAGAATATTTTAGGATTTATCTTTTGGGCTGCCTGATACATGATGCCCGCCGTTCGATAGCACATTAGCGAAATTTCAAACTCTGTTCCGGTGTCGGCCACTTCGGCGCGGGCCACATACACATCGCCCAAGGTTTCGAATCGGTCGGCATCAAAAAATTGGTCTTCAGCAAGCCATCGGACTAATTTTTCGGAGGGGGTTGTCCATAAAACCGACGCGGGAAGCCCCGTAAGGTCGTGTAGGGCTTCATTGAGGACTTGTTCGGCTTCGGTGCGTTTGTTTTCCCGTGCCAAGCCCAATGCCTGCGCAACGATGCGGGCATATTGTTCTATAAGGCGGAGGACGGTATCGCGGGTGTACATGTTATGAGGATATTTTATCGCCCCGCAACTTTCGGATGCGTGAACGAACTTCAGGGGCAAGGAGGGAGCCGGGGTATTTTATGAGTACTTCGGCGTATTGGTCTATGGCTTTGCGTTTATCGGGATCGTTTTGTGCCAAAATTTCTGCAATGTCAAAGAGTGCACGGTCTGCCAAATAACTTTTTGGGTAGTCTTTCTGTACGGCTTTATAAGCCTCGATGGCTTCGGGGAATCGCCCTAAAGCACGTAGCACGCCTGCGCGAGAAAAACGGGCTTCGTCTATAAGGGTGTGGTCTTTAAAATGGGTAATCAACGAATCTAACTTGTCCAAAGCATCCCCAAATTTGCGTTGTCGCTCGAACAAGCGGGCTTTGGCAAACAAATTCATTGGAACCAAAACGGTATCTTGCTCGGTATTTTCGCGGATAATGACCTTGAGTTCTATCGCGTCGTTGGTGACATCGGTAGTGGTGTTTTGGTTGATGACCTCGGTGATGGATTTAGCCATCTCGAAGTGACCTTGATAAAACGCCATGAGTGCTTTTTGAAACTGAGCCTTTTCTGCCAATTCGCCTGTACGGAGCGAGACATGCACTTTATTGTAATAGGTATTGGCTTGTTCTAAGTTGTTTTGGAGTACCGCCAACTGCCCAAGTTCATACTGGGACTTCCAGTAATATTCTGTCCCAAAGAATTGTTTTTCTATCCGGCGGTGGGTGGCCTCTGCATTGGTCAGGTCAAAAAATACATTTTGGTATAGCTCGGCCAGTTCATAGAGCATTTGCGGCGTAAGTGGATGAGTAGGATAGGCATCCGCAAATTGTTGATAGGCTTGTTTGGCGGCCTCATAGTTGGGTGCCGAGGTGGGCAATCCCGCCGGAGAAAGGGTTTTTTCCAATAAGGTCTCGGCACGTTTACGCAGCATAGTGGCCAAGGACAATTGCGCATTTGGTGCCATAGGCGAGGCCGCATATTGGCTTATAATCAACTTATAGGCCTCTTCGGCCACGTCGAAATATCCGGCATCGGCGGCAGTTTGGGCAAAACTATAGATATTAGCCCCATTCATGTTCTCTAAGCGGTCTAAGGCTACATTTGCTTGAAGGGCTTTTTGGTAATCGCTGGCTTCGAGATATAACCAAGCGGCAAGTTCCCGATAGGTTTTGTTGAGGGGGGTCTGCCGAACTGCTCGATCTACGGCGGTGGTAAAAGCTGCTAAAGCGCCTTGTTGTTCGTTCATTTGGGCCAATTGGGCCTTGACAAAAGAAATCATGGCTGGGTTTTCCAAGACCAGAATCAAATATTCCGAAATAGCTTTATCAAATTTTCCGGCAAATCCATAACCATACGCCATCTCCATATTAAAGAGTTTGGCATCATTAAACTTTGTGCGTGCTTTTTCCAAAAAAGCCGTTGCTTGGTCGAATAACCGCTCCCTGTATAGCGAGTAGAAAACCATTCGGTACGTGTTTTGGTCGTTAGGCGCGCGTTCAATGGCTTGTTCCCATGTATCCATGGCCAATAATTCTTTGCCTTGTTTAAACAGAACTGCGGCTTTATCGGCCATAATGTTTGGGCTGGGATCCCACCCCAACCGCTGATCAATAATTCGGAGGGCATCCTCGTAGCGTTTTGTGGTGGCATAAGCTTCGCGTAGGCGGTCGTAGAAAGCATACTCCCTTGGGTTTGCTGCCAACACATCTTCCAGTAAAGGAATGGCCTTGTCGGTCTGGTTGGAACGTAAATAACTGTCTGCCAACTGGTATTTTTCGATATTCCCCTGAGCAACCGTCATTTGTACGGGTGTCATGATCCAGAAAAACCAAAAGAGGGTCTTTATTTGAAGACGGGTTAACATTTTATCTGGGGGATTTCGTTTTGGGAATGCGGAAAAGTTCATTAGTTTCCAACCTGACTGTCGAAAACGTTAAAAAGTTTCCAATTAAACGATTTGGCAGTTGCTTTTCGTTTAAGCAACCAAACCATTTTGGTTTTGATACCACTCATCTAAGCCTTCATTCGCAAACATCAAACCAAATCCACCATGCGTTTTATCTTTTTATGCTGTTTTTTGTGGTTAGGTCTTGTACCTTCCGCCTTTTCTCAAGACGAAGACCCCGAAGAGTTTAGGGGAATGCTCCAAACCGGAGATAAAAAACTCAAGTCTGGGGAATTTTATGACGAACATGTTATAGAAGCAGCGAGAGGTCAGATCCTCGTTTTTGACCTCTTTTCGCGGGAATTTGACCCCTACCTGATCGTGCTTCCAGAAGGCGGACAACAACAGGACAATGATGACCACGATGGGAGCAACTCAAAATCCCAGATTATCTTCTCGGCGCAGAAGTCCGGCAAGATTACGGTTCGTATTACGTCTTCTCGGCCCAATCAAAAAGGGCGATACCTCTTAACGGTTACGAACCGGAGTGCCGCACTGGCGGGCGCCACGAACCGCTCGCTCACGGGGGCGCTCGCTACCACAGATACGAAACTGACCACCGGAGAATTTTTTGACACCTACGAGGTGGAAGGCATTCCGGGGCAGAGCCTGAAAGTAACATTGGTTTCTACAGATTTTGACCCCTACCTAATTATCAAGACGCCAAGCGGAAAACAACATGAAAACGACGATGCGGGCGAAGACAAAGACCGTGCAGCATTAGACCTAAATCTAACGGAAAATGGCACCTATAAAATCTACGTTACGGCTTATGGCAAAGGAGAAACGGGGGCCTATTCTGTTAAGATTGGGACCACGAACGAAGGAACGGGGGCTGCACAACAAGAGCAACGCGATGTGATTGTCATGGCCATTGGGCAAAGTAAACAAGGAAAATTGGAGCATGGTGATGCGACCTCGGAAGATGGCGCCTTTTGTGATTATTATGCTTTTGAAGGACGAAAAGGCGAAAACGTAGTGATAGAACTGGCCACTACTGCGTTTGACCCCTTTCTCGAACTGATCTTGCCAGATGGAAGTGACATCACCAATGACGACTGGGAAGGTAGTAACCGCAAAAGTCGCATTGAACTAACATTGCCCGGAACAGGTCGTTACCGGATTACGGCTACAGCCTATTCTAAAAAGGATGTAGGGACGTATAGCATGAAGTTGCTTCGTGGGGCAACTCCACCGGTTGGCCGCGAAGAACCGAGGCGTCCTAATCCACAGCCGCGTCTTAATCCTCAACCTGGCCGCCCTACTTCTGGGCCTTCTATATATGGTCTTTTTGTGGGGATTAGTGATTATAATGGCCGCCAATCTCCTCTCCGTTATACCGCCCAAGATGCCAGAACCGCCAAGGATGCCTTGGTGCGTGGCGCCAATATGCCGCAAACGAACGGTGTGGTGCTGACCGATGCACAAGCAACCGTTGCTAACTTCAAGGCCGAATTGCGGCGACTTGCTTCAAAAGTGGGCCCGCAAGACATGTTTGTGCTCTTCTATTCGGGTCATGGTGGACGTTATGCACGCCAAAACTGGCAATCCAGTGATCCCGACCAACGGGATGAGTCTATCGAACTTTATGATGCCGAAATTCTCGACGATGAAATGAATCTTTTATTAGACCAAGTGAAAGCAAAAACAACCTTGCTCATTCTAGACTCCTGTTTTAGTGGCGGTTTTTCCAAAGATGTAATCTCTAAACCAGGAAGAATGGGGCTTTTTTCGTCGGAAGAAGATGTGACCTCTGGGGTTGCCTTTAAATTTCAAGCAGGGGGATATTTGGCGAAGTTCTTTGCAGATGCCCTGCTACAAACCAATGCAGACGAAGACGGCGATGGCAATGTCTCTTCGTTTGAATTAAGCCAATACCTCTACGAGCGCTATCGGGGAGATGTGAAAAGCAGTGGTCCAGACGATGACGACATTGTCCTGAGTAGCCGAAGTATGGGATATCAAAAGTTGGTGGTGGATCGTGGAAGCATCCGACCCAATGATGTTTTGTTCAAAAAACGTTAATCCTTAATCAAATAAAAATAATTATTTATGAAGCGTTCCTTGTACGTTCTTTTATTGTTGTGCATATTGACTCCGACTGCTGCTTGGGCACAAAAAACCATCGGAAGCACCGCGCATAAAACGAAACTGATTGGTAACCGAAAAATGTCTTTGCAATGGGTAAGCCACGACTACTTTGGAACGGCAAAAGTAACCAACGAAGCAGGTACCCTGATGATTCGTGGTGAACACCGCAGCCGTACAACCGATGATTATGTCACCATCAATGGTGCCGTCCTTCAGATGGTTAATGCGCGGGAGTTTAAGTTTAAAGGCCAGATTGTCACCAAAACGAGTTATATAAACGGGGGAACACCTTGTGTGAAAGATGGGGTTTTTACGTTTAAAGCTACAGGAACCCGGAAATATTGGCGGCTCCAGGAAATGGAAAATTGTGAAGGCAATAATGTGGTGGACTACGTGGATATCTACTTTTGATCCGTTCTTCCGTCGTCACAATCAAGGCTGTTTCTTCTAAAGAGGCAGCCTTCTGTGTTATATCATTGCGAGATAGTGGGCCGAGAAATTTATCTGCCATTCGAGCTACAAGATATTTGCATAAAATGGTCTTATATTATTGGGTTCCATTTATAAATACCCAACCTAATGGCTTTATTTGTAGATCAAAAATTTCAGACGCACCGCACCCATATAGAAGAAATTGTCAAAGACCTCCATAATTTGGCCTCTGATATTGGCTATCATGACTTACGACAGACCGTCAGTGACCTCCGAAACCGGATTCATGAGCCATTTATGTTTGTGATTGTGGGCGAGGTGAAAGCCGGTAAAAGTAGTTTTATCAATGCCCTTCTGGAAGCTAAACGCGATGTCTGCAAGGTGGCGCCCTCTCCTTGTACCGACACCGTTCAACAGATTTTGTACGGTGAACAGGAGGAAGTTGTAGTGGTTAATGAGCACCTTAAAAAAATCTTTACGCCAGAGCCTATTCTGCAAGAAATTGCCATTGTGGATACGCCGGGGACCAATACCATTGTGGCGCATCACCAAGAAATTACGGAGCGATTCATTCCTGCTTCAGACCTGATTGTCTTTGTATTTGAATCAAAAAATCCGTACCGCCAATCGGCGTGGGATTTTTTTGATTTCATTCATTCCGATTGGAGAAAGAAAATCATTTTTGTGTTGCAGCAAAAAGACTTGATGAATCCGGCCGACTTGGCGATTAATAAGCAAGGCGTGGTGGATTATGCCATCAAGAAAGGGATTGCACAGCCCGTAGTTTTTGCGGCCTCGGCCAAGCAGGAGCAAGAAGGACTTGTGGAAGAAAGTGGGTTTGGTGAAATCCGTGCTTATATCCGCGAAAACATAACGGGTGGAAAAGCCCCGTATCTAAAACTGCGAAACAACATTAGCACATCACAAAACATTAACGATAAAATTGCAGCGGCACTGGCCATTCGGGTAAAACAATACGAAGCCGATGTGGTCTTTCGTGCAGATATAAAAGAAACGCTGGAGAGCCAATCGCGGAAATCCGTTAAGCAGGTTGCTGTGCTTTCGGAAAACCTACTGGCCGGATACGACCACATTACCCGGCGGGTAGAACATACATTGGAAGATGGACTTTCCTTCTTTACCCTCCTGAAACGTTCGGTCTCTTCAATTTTTGACGCGGGCGCATCGCCCCAGGCATGGATCAAGCAGTTGAGCTACCACTTTGAACAAGACCTTCAATCTGAAATGCGCCGGAAATTAGAAGAAGGGGTGGGAGACATTGCCGACCAGATTCAGACAATGGCACGCTTGGTGGATATGAAAATCAAAAATAGCCAAACTATTCTTAAAAATAACCACGAAATTTTTAGTGACATCGCCGAACGGCGGAGTACGGTACTGGCGGACCTCCAGAGTACGTTTACCACGTTTTTAAGCCGTTCCGAGAACTTCCGTGCCGATGGTCTTAGCGACCAAAACACGTCCTTCTCCCCCAATATCGCTACTGGAAGTGGATTGGCTATTATTGGGGTGATCTTGGCAACCGTAACACAAGGAGCCATTCTGGACATTACAGGCGGCTTGCTTACCACAATGGGTCTTCTTTTTGCCGGGGTAACGGTAGGGCTTAAGCGGAGGCGTATCATGGACGAGTTCCGGGAAGAAGTCACCAAGGGCCGCACCCAATTAGAAAAAGAGGTACATCAACGCCTCAATTCATACATCAATACACTTAAAGACCGTATTGATGCAAATTTTGATGATTTTGATGCACTCCTTGAGCTGGAGGGGCGTTCTCTTGCACTCTACACAACCAGACAACAAGACATCAGGAAGCGTTTGGACGACTTGGATAAGGCTTTCTGAACGTGTATCCCGCATGAACAAACAGATTAATTAATCCAGAGTTCTTTGGTTAGGATATAACCTGCCATGATCACCAAAAACCAACCAAATCCTTTTTTTAGAGACGCAGGCGCCACGTATTTAGACAAATAGCTTCCCGTAAAAATACCGATGGTGGCGAATAAGGTGAAGTTGAGCAGGAGCTGCCAGTCAATGGTAGGCATGTTCATGACATCTCCTAAAAAACCAAATAGCGATTTTACCGCTATAATGAGCAAAGACGTCCCTACTGCCTTTTTGATGGGTAAATTGGCCAATAATACCAGAGCGGGAATAATCAGAAAACCGCCACCAGCGCCCACCAAGCCCGTAACCGCACCTACGATCAGGCCTTCTAACATGATCATCGGGTAATTAAAGGAAAGGGTTCCCGTCTGTTCTACCGAAGTACGGCTGTAAATCATGGAGGCGGCGGCGCCCAGCATAATCAATGCAAAAAGAACCATTAGCCCAGTTTCACGGGTTAGTACAAATCCCTGAATACTAAACAAAACATCAGGAATGGCTGGTACCACAAACTTCCGAACCAGAAAAACCGCCAAAAAAGAAGGGAGGGCAAAAACCGCTGCTGTTCTAAAGTCAATTAAGTCTTTTTTGGCATAATCCGCTGCACCAACCAATGATGTACTACCCACAATAAACAGCGAATAAGCCGTCGAAATGACCGGATTGATACCCATGACATACACCAAAACGGGAACAGTCAGAATTGATCCACCCCCGCCAATTAGTCCTAAAGATAGGCCGATCAGTAAAGCCAATACGTCGCCGGTAAGATATTGGACCATTGTTTAACCCCAGCTTGTAAAATAAAAAAGTAAAATCATGTAATTACTTGTGATAACAAGATACATACATGTGGCCATTCATTGCAAGTGAAAATGATGTAGATGCCAAGATGAACAACGCCTCGTTTGGCCTTTAATCTTCCACCAAAAAGCCTCCCATCCTAAATAGGACAGGAGGCCATGTGGGTTGAATGCGGCACAAATCAAATGTCAAAAACGGGTCCCAAGCCGAGCCCTAAAACAGCTTTATTGATAAGAACCTGATTGCGGTGGAGTAATTCCCGATCGCGCTGTGCTGTAAACCGTGCCACCCATTGCCGGGCTTTGGGTTTCCAGAGGGTGCTTTCGACATATAGGGGGGCGTAGCGCTTCAAGGTTTTGTGCAGGTCTTTTTTCTGAGATTCGGATACTTTTGAAAGCAAGTATGCAGCGTATGCCACGCCCGAATTGTGGTGGATACTGTCGTCCCGAATTAGGCGTGTGGCCATATCCCCCAAAATAGTTTGCTGTGCGGCAGCAGATATTTCTTTGAAGGCGTAAATGGCGGCTCCTTCAAAGCAAACCTGAAAGGCCAATACACGGTTTTCAAGTCCTTTTTCTTCTCGGAAAATATCGCCCATTTCAGCCAAGTAAGGGTTGTGTGCCTCTACAGGATCCAGCATATGGGATAGTTTGGTCCATGCCTCGCAATGCCGTGCTTCGTCGCTTACCATCGTGGAATAATACATGCGGGCTTCAAACTCGGTCACATCCACAAGTAAGTTTGAGGCCGCTTCAACAGCAATGATGTCTGCCTGAAGTTGTTGCGCTACCACACTTGCCCAGACGATGCGCCAGCGTTCGCTTTCAACACGGGGGACTGGATCCGCATTTTCCCAAGGCAAGTCTTTAATACTCCATTCGCCTTTTTTTGCGGCATGATAGAATTGTTCTAACCTTCCGAGGGGGTCGGAGCGACGCTGTTGTTCAGTTTTGCGGCGCGTAAGAATTTCCGGCATTGCAGTTCCGTTCATAATAGGCATTCTATTTTAGGGAGGATAAAGGTTGTGTGAACAGGGAGAGGAGACAACCTCTGGTGGGCAATATAAGAAAAAGTAGAAAGGAATGAATCAAGAATGCGACCAACTGAAATGAAATTTGAAGTCCTGAAGGTAGGGTGTTGAAGTCCTGAAGGTAGGGTGTTGGTGCGGAAAAATAGAAGGTCGTACAAGTTTGGTGTTACCCCGATCACCCATATGTATCTTTAATACCATATTAACCGGGCAATGATCTTGGCCAATTGAAAGGTGATCAGATGGTTTTTTCGGTCTTTAGACGGGGCTGTCTGGATTATGTCTGGTGAAATCCGGGCAGTTATGCAGGCGGATCATGTGGTGTTCCCTGCGTGAATGCTTTACTTTATTAAAACTCAAGAAAAGCGCTATTTGCAAAATCCATACCCATCCCAATAAGGCTTTATGGTGAAAACCAACGAATGATCTTCGTTTAAGTACCCCTTAAGTCGGTCTCTGGAAAGAGAAAAAGAAAGCTGATAAAAAATAACATTCTTGTGTTTAGATTTATGACAAAAATAATATATAAATAATAATCTAAATAACATATAAAATAATAATCTAAAAATGTCAATAAGGATTAACGATTTACAACAATATGTGGCACAAGATGCTGTAGAGTTTGCACAATATACAGATGTGTCCAGCGATGATCTCCGCGACCAGTTTATTGAAATATTAAGACAAAAGGTTCATGGTTTCTGCTTTAGTCTTTATGAGGAAGGTCAGAAACCAGGAGATGTGGTAACTGAAGCCCAAATTAGACGGCGACTAAATGTACTTAAACCCCATTGTAGCTGGATTCGGACATTTTCTTGTACCGAAGGCAATGAATTGATTCCTAAATTAGCAAAAGAATTAGGTTTTAAAACGCTTGTTGGGGCATGGATAGGGAAAGACGCAGAGAAGAATCAGGCAGAAGTGGAGGCCCTAATCGTATTAGCGGAAGAAGGATTGGTGGATATTGCGGCTGTTGGAAATGAGGTTTTATACCGAAACGAATTAAGTGCCGAGGCATTATGTGTTCAAATAGAGCAGGTCAAACGTGCGATACCATATATTCCAGTTGGTTATGTTGATGCCTATTACCAATTTGTACAACATCGCAATATTGCAGATAGTTGTGACCTGATTTTGTGTAATTGTTATCCTTATTGGGAAGGGACGTCCATAGAAGATTCGCTTTCTCATATTCATCAAATGTATCAGCAAGCCCTTTCTGTTTCCAGTGGCAAGAAAGTCATTATTACCGAGACTGGTTGGCCCAGCCAAGGGCTTAATTTTAAGGCGGCTTATCCTTCTATCGAAAATACAAAACGGTACTTTGTCCAATTCCAGCAATGGGCCAAAGCCCTAAATATAGATAGTTTCTACTTTTCTTCTTTTGATGAATCTTGGAAAATAGGAGACGAAGGCGATGTTGGCGCATACTGGGGGCTTTGGGATTGTGCCGAACAGCTAAAGGTGTGATGTATAAATCAAGTTTCTTTTATCCACAAACAAAACCATAACAAAATGAAACGTCTGTTATACTTATTGTTTGCGCTTGCCCTAGCTCCACTAGGCTTTGCGCAAAAAAATCCAATAAACTTTGAATCGGGTGGATTCGGCGCATCTTGGACTTGGAATGTCTTTGAAAACGCCACCAATCCCGCTCTCGAATTTGTGGACAACCCTAATCCGAGTGGGATCAATACGTCTTCAAAGGTTGCCAAATTTACGGCCTTGGGTGCAGGTCAGCCTTGGGCTGGTACCGAAACAGCACATGGTGCGGCAAACTTAGGCGGCTTTGTGCTTGATGCCAACAATGCCACCATCAAGATTATGGTATATAAATCGGTCATCAGTGATGTGGGCATTAAATTGACTGCTACCAGTGGTTGGGCCGAAGCCGAGATTAAAAAGCCTAATACCAAAATTAATGAGTGGGAGGAGTTAACCTTCGATTTCTCGGGTAGGGTAAACCCACCAGCAACGGAAGGCCAATTTGATCAAATTGTTGTATTTCCAGATTTTAACCTTGGAGGAAGAGGGCAAGATAACATTATCTATTTTGACAACATTACCTTTAGTGCGAGCGCAACGCCGCCACCAACTGGCCCAACAGCCGCCGCTCCAACACCAACCCGTGCCGCTGGCGATGTGATCTCGCTCTTTAGCGATGCCTACACCAATGTCCCTGTGGATACTTGGAAGACGGGCTGGTCTAATGCAACGTTGGAAGAAGTTACGATTGCGGGCAATGCGGCCAAAAAATACAGT